>NZ_JAMPSW010000059.1:0-24226 GCF_028484855.1 Providencia sp. PROV033
GGATCGGGAATTAGAAGAAGGGATTCGAGGGGCTTTAGGTTTAGAGCCTACTTTACGCACGCAACAAGAGATGAATACCCAGTTGTATATCAATGCATTTAAAAAACAAAATTGGGAAATGGATCTTGCATTATTTGAGAGTAATATTTTAGCAGCAGGCTTTGATCATCATTTCGGTATTATTGAAAGTCCTGTATATGACGAGGAGCAAAAATACTATTTAGTCGATGGGCACGGAAACTATTTTCTGGGAACATTAGAAAATCGACGTCTAGGACCAGGAAATTATGGACCTCGATTTTCTAAAAAAGGTGCACCTTCTTTTACTGCAAACGAAATTGATTTTATTTTAGACAACAAAATCATTAGAAAAAGTGCATGGTTTAAAAATTTAAATCATGTGTATAACAGAATGGGGTTATCGACTCGTAAAGATTTCAAGCCTAAAAAAGAAGCTAAAGAGATAGTTGATATTAAACAAACAGGAACAAAAGCTACGCATGATAGTTATTCTTTAAATTCAGAATATAAAAATCCGTTATTTGAAGAATTTAAATCTCGCCATAAAATTTCAGAAGAACTCTTGACCTTACCAATACATTATCAGTTATCAAATTCTAGTGCCTCACAAATTAATTTTTATTCAAAGAAAACTGAATTTGGTGTGTTAGGGCAGCGGGTGTTTAGCGAAAATGAGCGGAAGGTTAGTGAAAATTTGGAGAGTGATATCCAAAAGATCGCATTATATTTGGATAATCCTCATAGTAGAGGAACGAGCTGGAATACAGCTAACGGTAATGATGTGATTATTGGTGCAAAAGCACGAAAAAATGCATTTCAGGTTTTATCTGGCGAAAAATATTTTGCAGGGGGAGATAAAGATGATCTGTTTTATCTGCAAGATAATAATTTAAGCGGATTAATGTCACGTAATAACACAATGCCAACTAAGTATCTTGATGGTCAAGGAGGGAAGGATACGCTGATTGTTGATTTATTACCTGATGCTCATCATGCTTATGTTAATTTAGAAAAAAATACACTGCATTATAAGCAAGAAGGAAACCATCCATTTATTTCTGTTGCTCATTTACAAAATATAGAAAATATTATCATCAGAGGAAATACCAATGATAGTTTACGTGGAGATGATAAGGATAATGTCCTTGATGGTGGATTAGGTAAAGATTTATTAGTCGGATATGGTGGTGATGATAAGCTTATTTTAACCCAAGGTGATGCTGTGGGAGGCGATGGCAATGATAGTTATCATATTCGCCGTTTTGAATGGATGCAGCATGTTAACGATCTCTACATCTCAGAGCAGTATTGGGAATGGAAAGAAAGAACCGTCAAAACTAAGCGTTATCTAAATCCTATCTATAAGAAAAATAGTAAAGAATATCAGGCTAAGGTGGCTATCAAAGAATCGAGTCGTTCACAAAGTCATGTGAGCATAGAATATTCTTTAGATGAAATAAAACAGGTTGAATTAAACGGTAATGATTTAATTCTGACCATCAAATTACCAAGTAGCACTGAGGATGGACATGATTTTACCAATATAAAAAGTTCAGTTTTAATTCAGTTAGAGAATGTTATTGATCCAAGCAGCGATTTAAAAAAACCTCACCATGTGTATCGAGTACAAACTCGAGATGGCTGGATGATGACGACGCAGATTGGTCAAAAAGAGCCAGAGCAATATTTCAGCCTCAGTTATATTCAAGAAGCTGACCAAGTCGCGACAACAGAAAGCAAATCAGTCGAAATAGATGAAACGGCTAATATCATTACAATAAATAAGCACCGAAAACATGTAGCACCTGAATGGGGATGGTTTTCACCAATAGGCCGTGCTGAACAATTAACCTATCGTGGTAATGATGAAAATAACTTTTTGCCTCTGGTTAAATTAGGGAATTATATTGAAGTCACTCGTGGGGTTGATATCTATCAAATTCTTACAGAAAAAGATGAATATGGTGAAATTACATTTGATTTCGCGAAGGTAAAAGATAGTTTCACAACTCATGATAAGGTGATTTTATTATTACCTACCGAGAATGGTTTTGCCCTATCGATGGATTCTGGAAAATTAAGTAATTTTGATAAAATCGGACAGAAAAAACGCACTATTCATTTTACAAATGTGGGAGATAATCTTTTTGAGGTGATTTTAATCCAAGGTAAATATAGTAATGTATTTAACGTGGATCTACAGAAAAATCATATTTCCCCAGTCAATCCAGTTATAAACAGTAGCGATCATGACGATCAAATTCTTTTACCTACGGGTTATATATCAGATAAGCATGTTATTGATGGTCAAAATGGTGACGATACCATTATCAATAAGAGCTTAAATAGCTATGTACTATTAGGTGGCGAAGGTGATGATAATATTAAAGCCACGGCGGGAAATAATGTCTTATATGGCGGAACAGGAAATAACTTTATTAGTGGTGGTGAGGGGGATGATTTACTGTTATCGGGTGAAGGAAACGATACTTTGATGGGCGAAGGGGGAGATGACCATTATATTATTGATGGTAACCACTCAGGCGCGGCTTATATTGAAGATAATCTTGGTAATAACCATATCCATTTAGTTAATTTTAAACGGCAAGCTATTGAAGGGGTCGAGCCCGACTATCAGGTCTATGTTTCATCATCAGGTAAAATTCTCAAGATTAAACAGCCAACGCAGGATAGCGGGGCTCGCTTTAATATTCATCATTATAACCAACTCGATAGTAACTCTATTTCATCGACGACGGTCAGTATGACTTCGTTGTCTTACTACTTATCTGAAAAACTCGATAAAGCAAAACATTCAGGGCAGCTAGCTATTTGGAAGCCAGTTAATGAGCTTGCTGATATGTTAAATGGCGTTCCTAAACCATTAAAACAAACCTTGGGAAATGATGGAATTGTATTATCCGAGAATGATGCGAGAGAGCATTGGCTTATTGATATGCTCGCTGGTAATGATGAGGTGATGGATATGTCACAACATGGTCGTGTGATTAAAGGTGGGAGTGGGAATGATAAGTTGATAACAACAGGTGGCGAAAATATCCTTTATGGTGGTCAAGGCGATGATATTTTATTGGCACAAGGTATGAGGCAGGATGTATTAATATCTTTAGATGGAAAGGACCATTTAGCGGGTGATAAAGGGGATGATATCTATATTGTGAGTGGTCATGGGCAAGGGGATGTCACTATCCATGATCTCGAAGGGTGTAATCAAGTGGTATTAGTTGATTTTTCGTCTACTGAAATAAGCTACAAAGAACTTTCAGCAACGCTTGCAGAAACGGTATATCAATCAAAGAGTGGAAGAAAAGTGACTATGCAACACAATAATCATACTGCCTCAATGACCAGTGTGATGCAGGTGAACTTTTTGAATGATTACAAGCAATTATCAAAACATAATGAGGAATCAACTCTTGATCGCTTGATACAGTTGTTGGCGGAGCAACGTATTGCTTATGAGGGAAGTACTGACCCTAATATTGGTAATGATAATGTCAGAAATAACTGGGGAGGCGTCCAAATGACAGAGCGTTTCCTGAGTCATTTGAAGTAATTCCTTTGGTATAAACAAAACAGCCAGTTAAGTTACTGGCTGTTTTTGTGAAGTATTTGGTTGTTTGAATAAATACTTATAGAACTTTCACGATGGCATCACACAGTGGCACCATGTTTTCCAGTGTTAAGCCTGCGACGTTAATACGACCAGAGCTAACAGCATAGATGCCAAATTCGCTCCGTAAACGCTCTACCTGCTCTTTTGTCAGTCCACTGAAGGAGAACATACCATTTTGGTTGATGATGAAGCTAAAGTCTTGTTTAGCGCCTTTCTCTTCCAATGTTTTTACCAGTAACTGACGCATACGTTTGATACGCTCGCGCATTGAAGTCAGTTCTTGGATCCACTCAGCTTTTAATGTTTCATCAGACAGGATAGTGGTCACGACTGCCGCGCCATGGGCTGGAGGGTTTGAGTAGTTAGCGCGGATCACAGCTTTTGCTTGGCTAAATGCACGTTCTGCGTTATCGCTATCTTTTGCGATGATGGTGCAAGCTCCGACACGCTCATTGTACAGACCAAAGTTTTTCGAGAATGAGCTAGCAACAATCATTTCAGGGTTGTTTTTGGTGAAAATACGTAAACCTTCCGCATCTTCATCTAAGCCTTTTGCAAAGCCTTGATAAGCAAAGTCAAATACAGGTAATAAGCCTTTTTCTGCGCACAGAGATGCTAGCTGAGTCCATTGTTCTGCTGTTGGGTCGATACCCGTTGGGTTATGACAGCAGCCGTGGAGAACAATCACATCACCTGCAACCGCGGATGACAGGCTGTTAAGCATACCGTCAAAATCCATACCGTGGTTGGCTGCATCGTAGTAATTGTAAGTCAGCACTTCTAAGCCAGCTGCTTCGAAAATATTCTTATGGTTAGGCCACGTTGGGTTGCTGATCCAAACACGCTTTGCGTTAGTTTGTTTAGCAATGAAATCGGCTGCGATACGCAGGGCGCCTGTGCCACCCGGAGCTTGTGCGGTACGAGCGCGTTTTGATGTGATGATTTCATGGTTATCACCAAACAGCAGTATTTGAGTGACACGACCAAACTCCGGCATTCCACTAATCGCGAGATAGTTTTTTGTATTTTCGTTTTCTAGCAGAAATTTCTCTGCTTTTTTGACCGTGTCCAGAACAGGGGTTTTACCCGATTCGTCTTTGTAGACACCGATACCGAGGTTGATTTTATTATCGCGAGGATCAGCACGGAAACTATCAGCAAGACCCAGGATAGGGTCTGCTGGGGCAGAAATGATTTTCTCAAACATATTGTCGATTCCAAAACTCTGTGGTTTAGCTGAAAAAGAGGTATAACGGAAAATGTCGAGTCACCAGAGTAACTTGGTAACAAGTTTTTGCCAATTGTTTTACCAAAAATTGGTGTGATCTTGTGAGCTAGATAGCCATTACATCAAATTTGACCAAAAATTGAGTATAAACCAGTGACTTTATCTAATTAATTGAATTTTTAGCGTATTCGATAGTTAAGATATTGCCCAAGAGGGCGACTAACTTGAAAGGAAAACCCGAGAAGGAACTTAGCGATGGGGATAGGAATAGGGAACGAAGTTCTGAGAATAAAAAAAGCAGCGCCGAAGCGCTGCCTTGCAAAAACATGATTTACTGCTTTCAGATTATCCGTTAACGGATAATTAGAATTGGTAAACTAAGCCCAGACCAACTACGTTGTCAGTCATGATGCCTTTAGCTTCAGTAAAGTCATTGTCTTTCAGCAGGTTGATTTTGTAATCAACAACTGCAGACATGTTTTTGTTGAAGTAGTAGTAAGAACCTACAGAGATGTATTTAACCAGATCTTCGTTACCGTAACCTTCGATGTCTTTACCTTTAGATTGGTTATAACCTAAAGATGGTTTCAGACCGAAGTCGAACAGGTACTGAGCCACTAATTCAACGTTTTGAGTTTTGTTAGCGATTTCGTGAGCTGAACCGAAGTGAGTGGTGTTCAGAGTTTCACCGTACATAGCTGCTAAGTAAACATTGTTAGCGTCGAATTTACCACCAACGTTCCATGCTTGAGCACGGTCACCGCGAGCAGCAGAGTTACCGTATTTTTGAGCTTCAGTACGAGCAGAGTTAGAGTAACCACCACCCAGAGTCACGCCCCAACCTAAGTCATAAGCGGTAGAGAAACCGTAGCCGTCACCGTTGTCTTTGTAACCATCTTTCCAAGATTCGTCACCAGAAGTAGGATCTGTTACAGTTTTAGAAGCACCTGATTTGTTAGAATCAGTGTTTTTACCTTGATATTGCAGAGCGAAGCTCAGACCATCAACATAACCGAACATGTTGTTATTACGGTAAGTTAACAGGTTACGGTTACGTGAAGTCATGAACGTGTCAGTTTGAGCCATTGTATCGCCACCCCAAAGTGGGAATACGTCGGTCCATGCGTTCGTGTCATAGATAACACCGTAGTTACGACCATAGTCTACAGAACCGAAATCTTTGAATTTCAGACCCGCGTAAGCTAAACGGTTTTTGTTATCGTTGTTGTTTTCGGTTTTGTTAGTCTTAGTTTCCCACTCGAAACGACCAAAACCAGTCAGTTGATCAGTGATTTGAGTATCACCTTTAACACCTAAACGAACACGTGAATCGTCGCCATCTTCGCCGCTTTCTGAGTTAGCGAAGTAATGACGTACGTCTACTTTACCGTAAACGTCTAATTTGTTGCCGTCTTTGTTGTAGACTTCAGCTGCGTTTGCTGCACCAGCAGCTAACAGAGCTGGGATAACCATTGCAAGAATATTGCGTTTCATCATTATTATTACCCTCATTGGTGTTATTCGGACACCTGCCACTGCCAAAAACAATTCGCAAAATTAATTGGAACTATTTATGAGAGATTAGTGTCGTCTTTAGTCGGCGTCCAGTGTTCCATTGGTAGATAAATTTATCTACCCCCAAAATGCTACAAAAACGAAGATTCTGAAACAAATGGTAACAGGGTGTTTCAAAATGTAAAAAATAGAGCAAAAAATAACCACTCATCCTACCAGATGAAAAAATTTTACAAAAAAGAGGGAACTTTTTTGAAAGACAAATTGAACTTTTTTCGAACGATGTCATTCATTGATGAGGGAAAAATGCACAAACAAATAAGAATGGTAGAGTACCTAAAGCAGATTATTCTTAGTCGGAATAAGAATCGTTAATAAAAAAGCAAAAAATAGGGCAATAAAAGAAAAATTGTGACACTGGTCTCAAATCAGCCGATCAATTGCAGACGGCTATCATTGAGGTGAAAATCATTTCTACTGAGATAAAATATCGGGTCAGCAGAGTGACCCGATATTGATAATCATATAAAGCCTGATAACGGGCGTTTGATATTAGAATGCTGCGTTTCTTGGCGTACGTGGGAACGGAATGACTTCACGTACGTTACTGACACCGGTTACATAAGCAATCAGGCGTTCAAAACCAAGACCGAAACCTGAATGCGGCACAGTGCCATAACGGCGCAGATCACGGTACCACCAGTAATCTTCTTTATTCATACCCATTTCTTCTAAACGTGCATCCAGTCTATCTAGACGTTCTTCACGCTGAGAACCACCGATGATTTCACCAATACCCGGCGCTAATACATCCATTGCGGCAACGGTTTTACCGTCTTCGTTAAGGCGCATATAGAAAGCTTTGATATCTTTCGGGTAGTTTTTCACAACAACAGGTGCTTTAAAGTGTTGCTCAGCTAAGTAACGTTCATGTTCAGAAGACATATCGACACCCCAGTAAACTGGGTTTTCGAATTTCTGACCACAGGTTTCGAGAATTTTGATTGCATCGGTATAGTCGACTTGCGCAAAATCAGAATTCACAAAACGTTCCAGACGGTTAATCACGTCTTTGTCTACGCGCTCTGCAAAGAATTCAAGGTCATCACGACGCTCAGTTAATGCCGCTTTGAATGCGTATTTCAGCATTTTTTCTGCAAGACCCGCGATGTCATCTAAGTTAGCAAATGCCACTTCAGGCTCTAACATCCAGAATTCAGCCAAGTGGCGGCTAGTGTTAGAGTTTTCTGCACGGAAAGTTGGACCAAAGGTGTAGATTTTGCTTAATGCTGTCGCATAAGCTTCACCGTTTAGCTGACCAGAAACTGTTAAGAACGCTTCGCGACCAAAGAAATCTTCGCTGAAGTCAACCTCACCTTTGTCATTACGCGGCAGGTTGTTGTAGTCCAGTGTGGAAACACGGAACATTTCACCCGCACCTTCGGTATCGGATGCGGTGATCAGCGGGGTAGATACCCAGAAGAAACCTTGTTCATCGAAGAAGCGATGCAGGGCTTGGGCTAAAGTATGGCGAACACGTGCAACAGCACCGATTAAGTTAGTGCGTGGACGCAAATGCGCAGCTTCACGTAAAAACTCAACACTGTGGCGTTTTGCTGCCATTGGGTAAGTGTCAGGATCTTCAACCCAACCAACGACTTTGATTGCCGTTGCTTGCAATTCAAAAGATTGCCCTTGACCTTGAGATTCGGTCACGACACCAGTGACTTCCACAGAGCAGCCAGTGGTTAAATGCAGGACTTCGTCATTATAATTAGATAAATTATTATTGATGATAGCCTGTAATGGGTTAAAGCATGAACCGTCATAAACGGCGAGGAAAGAAAAACCAGCTTTTGAATCTCTCCTTGTACGTACCCAGCCTTGAACGGTGACTTCTGAGCCCACCGCCACACGGCCTTGCAGTACATCGACTACAGGCGCAACGATCATAAAAATTACTCTCTTTTAAATAATATTAACGATATGAGATGACGAGTTTGTGTTGTTTGGGATTTGCTGCTTATGGGTTTACAAAGAAACGCGATATAAGAAGAAAAACCGTCATATGAAAAACCATTAACCCGACATCTTTTCCGAAATCCCATATTTCAGGGGTAATCTGCTATGTTACTTGCCATTTGGCAGGAAACAAGTAAAAAATCGCTATCGGGTTATTAATTTGGTTTTAGCAGGCTTTTTCCATTTTAGGAAGGTCAAAGGCTTTGCGCAGCTGATTAACAAATTCATCATCTTCACAAATCGTTTTTCCTGGGCTATCAGATAATTTAGCGACAGGTTTACCATTACATTCCACCAGCTTAATCACGATATTCATCGGCACAACATTTGGAATATTGCACGTCAGTCTTGTACCAATACCGAACACTAAATTCACGCGTTTATGGAAATAATGATACAGCTCTAAGGCTTTTTGTAAGTCTAAATTATCAGAGAACACCAGCGTTTTACTGAGCGGGTCAATGCCCAATTTCTGATAATGGGCAATGGCTTTCTCTCCCCATTCAATAGGGTCACCGGAATCATGACGCAGACCTTGATAGCGGTTCGCAAACTCGCGGTCAAAGTCACGTAAAAACGCATCCATGGTGATGCAATCCGTCAAAGCGATCCCTAAATGATTAGGGTATTCATCTAGCCAACTTTGTAAGGCTTCACGCTGGCTATTCGCTAGCTCAGGACTAATTTGTTGATGGGCTTGGAACCATTCATGGGCTTGTGTGCCGACAGGCATTAAGCCTAATTCACGAGCTAATTTATAGTTACTGGTACCCACTAAATAAGGAAACTCTTGTTTGAGCATGCCCACGATAGCGGCTTGCACATCATAGGAAAAGCGGCGACGAGTTCCGAAATCCATCAATTTAAATCCAGATAGATTCAATTGGCGTTCGTTAGCTTCCCGATAAAACAATTCCAGCAATTTACGCAGTTGGGTTACCGCATCATGAGGTGTGATGTTCGGGTGTCTATCGCGCTGGACAATTTCGCTAACAAGGGCAAGTAGCGGTACTTCCCACATAATCACTTCACGCCATGGACCGCTAATACGTATCGCTAGTTGACCATCTTCAGCGGTACTTACGGCGACTTGCTGTGGATTAAAGCGAAATGTTTTTAGCCACGAGAGGTAATCTTCGGTGAAAAAAGGCAGAGTACGCAAGTACTGATGCTCATCATCAGAAAGAGAAAGCTGTGCCATCAGTTGGATCTGTTGTTCAATCTCATTGGCATAGGCACCTAAAATATCACTGCTACGGCAACGAAATTCAGCGACAACGGGAACTTGGTTGTAGCGGTGAAAAACGGCTTGCTGCATGTGGAGCTTATAAGCATCGGTATCCAGCAGTGATGTAATAATCGGTGTTACGTCTAAATTCATGCGCGCAGAGTTCCTCGCGGAGCTGACTAATAGCTAAATCGTTAAAGTTGAAAAAGTATACCCGCTTTAACAAAAGATAGAAGTTTTATTCTATCTGTATGTTGTTGGGCGATAATTCAACTTTAATTCACCTAATTAACGGTTGAGTTAAATGTGCTCAACGTGATTTTTTTATCAACAGATCTTCATTTACTGTTCGGCAACATACCCAAAACAATAATCACCGAATGATACTAACATGTAAATTTAGATTTGATAGATCTATAGCACCAACAGGCAAACCGTTCGCCAACAAAGTTGGATACTAGATACATAGATTTGATAGGTAATAACAGAAAAACATCGTAATTTGTGATGAAAATGTTTCTTAAGTCGATTCACATTAGTTCATCTTATAGTATTGTATGTAGTAACAAGAGACTATGACACGGATATAACGAAGAAAAAGGTTACCTATGACTCAGTTAAGACAAGCGAAATATCGTCAAGATTATCAAGCACCTGATTATACGATTACAGAAATATCTCTTGATTTTGACCTTGATCCCGCCAAAACCACAGTGACCGCCATTAGCAAGGTAAAACGCCTTAATCCACAATCTTCCACCTTAGAATTATTTGGCGAAGATCTTAAACTCATTAGCCTTGAAGTGGATGGAAAAGCGTGGACAAATTATAAAGAAGAGTCCGGTAAACTGGTGATTGAATCGTTACCAGAAACGTTTACGCTAAGTATTGTTAATGAAATTAGCCCTGAAAAAAATAGTGCATTAGAAGGCTTATATGTTTCTGGTGAAGCTTTGTGTACTCAGTGCGAGGCTGAAGGTTTCCGCCACATTACTTATTACCAAGATCGCCCTGATGTTTTAGCGCGTTACACCACCAAAATTACAGCAGACAAATCCCGCTATCCTTATTTACTTTCTAACGGTAACCGTATCGCGGAAGGTGAACTGGATGATGGTCGCCATTGGGTAAAATGGGAAGACCCATTCCCGAAACCAAGTTACTTATTTGCATTGGTCGCAGGGGATTTTGATGTTTTACGCGATGAGTTTGTGACACGTACTGGTCGTAAAGTGGCATTAGAATTGTTTGTGGACAAAGGCAACTTAGACCGCGCGCCTTGGGCAATGAAATCCCTGCAAAATGCGATGAAATGGGATGAAGAACGTTTTGGTTTAGAGTATGACCTTGATATTTACATGATTGTTGCCGTTGATTTCTTCAACATGGGCGCAATGGAAAATAAAGGTCTGAACGTATTTAACTCGAAGTACGTTTTAGCAAAAAGCGAAACCGCCACCGATAAAGATTACCTGAATATTGAATCTGTGATTGGTCACGAATATTTCCATAACTGGACGGGTAACCGTATTACTTGCCGTGATTGGTTCCAATTAAGTTTGAAAGAAGGGCTGACGGTTTTCCGTGATCAGGAATTTAGCTCTGATTTAGGCTCACGTTCAGTTAACCGTATCAATAATGTCAAAGTGATGCGTGCGGCGCAGTTTGCGGAAGATGCAAGCCCGATGGCTCACCCGATCCGCCCTGAAAAAGTGATCGAAATGAACAACTTTTATACGCTGACAGTGTATGAAAAAGGATCTGAAGTCATCCGCATGATCCACACTTTGCTTGGAGAAGAGATGTTCCAAGCAGGGATCCAGTTGTATGTTCATCGCCATGATGGCAGCGCAGCAACGTGTGATGATTTCGTACAGGCAATGGAAGACGCATCGAATGTGGATTTATCCCTGTTCCGTCGCTGGTATAGTCAATCAGGAACGCCAGTTCTGACTGTGCGCGATGAATATTCTCAAGAGAAGCAACAATATACGCTACACGTTAGCCAAATGACGCCACCAACGGCCGACCAAGCAGAAAAACATCCATTGCATATTCCACTGGATATTGAGCTTTATGGGGAAGATGGTGCGGTGATCCCGCTTAAGCGCGATGGTAGCTTAGTAAATTCAGTCTTGAATATTACGCAAGAATCACAAAGCTTTGTGTTTGATAATGTGACTTCTCGTCCAGTGCCTTCTTTATTACGTGAGTTTTCTGCGCCGGTAAAATTGGATTATCCATACACGGATGCACAATTAGCATTTTTAATGCAGCATGCGAGCAATGAATTTTCTCGCTGGGATGCGGCGCAGCAACTGATTAATAACTACGCCAAAATTAATGTAGAAAAACTGCATAAAGGGGAAGCGCTGGTTCTGCCTGTGCATGTTGTGGATGCATTTCGCGCTGTATTGCTCAGCGAGAATATTGATCCAGCATTAGCGGCATTAATTTTAACGCTGCCTTCAGAAAATGAAATTGCAGAGTTATTTACCGTTATTGATCCTGTGGCAATCCATAACGCGATTGATTTTATCCACTCAACGCTAGCGAATGAAATGCATGATGAATTCTTAACGGTGTATCGTTCTATTCATATTGATGAATATCGTGTGGACCATGGCGATATCGCGCTGCGTTCACTGCGTAATACTTGCTTGCAATATTTAGCGGCAGCGGACGACCGTGATTTGGCGAATAAGCTGGTAGAAGCGCAATACCGCAGTGCGGATAATATGACGGATTCACTCGCGGCATTAACCGCTGCAAACGAAGCGGGCTTGCCATGTCATGCAACGCTTATGGCAGATTTTGACGATCGTTGGCACCATGATGGCTTGGTGATGGACAAATGGTTTACGCTGCAAGGTACCAATCCAGCTAAAAACACACTGGCAAAAGTCCGTGAATTATTAAATCATCGCTCATTTAGCATGACTAACCCGAACCGTGTGCGTGCATTAGTGGGTTCATTTACAGCGGGTAACCCAGTGAATTTCCATGCAGAAGATAGCAGCGGTTATCAATTCTTGTATGAAATTCTGGTGGATCTGAATACCCGTAATCCGCAAGTCGCATCGCGGCTGATCGAACCATTAATCCGCTTTAAGCGCTATGATGCGAAGCGCCAAGGATTAATGCGTGAGGTTCTGGAAAAACTGAAAGGGTTAGAAAATCTTTCTGGCGATCTTTTCGAGAAGATAACGAAAGCTCTCGAAAACTAATATATTGAATCGACTGTGATGTAAGCCCTTAGATTTTCGAGTCTAAGGGCTTTTTTATGGTAGAAGATCAAAACAATTAGCACTTTTAGTGATATTTTCATGGATTATTACCCCCTTGTTAGGGTAGCATATGTGCCGTTTTATCAAGCCGATCTCACTTCTATACTCACAAACCCTATTGGTAAAACAGGTTTGGGGGTATTTTTGCACGCGCTGAGTTTGAGTGTGTCGTGTAGAGAATGCGTATTCAATCGTACTTAGACAGAAAGTAGGTTAATAGCTATGTTATATCACCTTGCCCGAAAGGCACTGTTTCAGCTCGACCCTGAAAAGGCCCATGAATTAACGTTTCGTCAGCTTCAGCGTTTAAACCACTCTCCGCTTCAATTCCTTCTCCGTCAGTCTATTGCAACCAAACCCGTGACCTGTATGGGACTCTCCTTTAAAAATCCATTGGGCTTAGCCGCCGGACTCGATAAGAATGGCGAGTGCATTGATGCGTTTGGTGCAATGGGATTTGGGTTTGTTGAAATTGGTACCGTTACGCCGCGCCCTCAAGAGGGTAATGACAAGCCAAGATTATTCAGAGTTGTTGAAGCGGAAGGGATCATTAACCGCATGGGTTTCAACAACAAAGGCGTTGATAACCTCGTTGAGAATGTCAAAAAATCAACATACGGTGGGGTTATCGGCATCAATATCGGTAAGAATAAAGATACCCCAGTTGAACAAGGTAAAGACGATTATTTAATTTGCATGGACAAGGTGTACGCCCATGCAGGTTATATCGCTATCAATATTTCATCTCCTAACACCCCAGGTTTACGAACATTACAATATGGGGAAGCGCTGGATGATTTATTAAGTGGTATTAAAGAAAAACAATTGGCATTGCAGGCAATCCATCAAAAATATGTTCCAGTTGCCGTTAAAATTGCACCGGATTTAACAGAAGAAGAGATTGTGCAAGTCGCCGATAGTTTAGTAAGACATAATATTGATGGTGTTATTGCGACAAACACCACATTAGATCGTTCTTTAGTCCAAGGTTTGAATCATTGTAATGAAGCGGGTGGATTAAGTGGTCGTCCAGTACAATTAAAAAGTACCCAAGTGATTAAACTTATTTCTCGTGAATTAAATGGGAAATTACCAATTATTGGTGTGGGTGGAATTGATTCATTAACTGCGGCTAGAGAAAAAATGGAAGCAGGGGCATCATTAGTACAAATTTATTCTGGTTTTATTTACCACGGACCAAAATTAATAAAGGATATTGTTAATCACATCTAAAAAATGGTGATTAATTATACAAGGGGGTTTATTTATTCCCCCTTTTATCCTATATTAAGATTGAACATAAATTATACCCATTAAATGACAAGTTATACGTGTAGTTGTGCGTCATATAGTTTTCATTTATCTGATTAATTCGCTATTAAAAAGTCGACATTGAAGTTTACTCATATTGATCAGTCTGTCGTGTATCTTTATCTTTTAAGCTTTAGGGTATAATTGAGATATGTTTAAAGGGATCCTTATTAAGGATCCAAACAAAGCTTATTTGCTTATGACATCGCTAAAGGATCGTTTATGAATATTAAACCTGATGATCATTGGCGTTGGTTTTTTGATCGTGACCATGACAGAGTGATGTTAGATCTCGCCAACGGCATGATATTTCGGTCTTGTTTTCCAGCTAAAATGTTGACTGTTTCTGCATATAACGAAATGCCTTTTAGTATTGAGGATGCCGCAGAATTTTATTTATTTGATGAACAAGCGAAGAGATTAAATATTAGCTATGAAGAAAGGGCTGAGTTAGTCTTAAACAGCTTAGTTGCTTACCGCTTTTTAAAACCACAAATGCCGAAAAGCTGGTATTTCTCGAGTTTCCATTTTATGAGTACGCCAGTTCGTGGTCAGCTAATTCAAGTGTGCTTAGAGAATAGTCATATTTATTCAACCTTTATTATTGCGGAAGCAGGTGAATCGGCAAGCTTATGTTTATTAGCGGAGCCATCATTAGAATTACCGGATCGTACTTTGAGATTTTGCGATCCAATTAAGATCATGAATGATCGCATGATGCATTATCAATCTCGGACTAAGCGTTTATTATATGGAAATGTCATCTAATTGATCGGTTATGATCATATTCGTATTTTGATTGTTTTTTATGCGAAATAAACCTTTTCATACTGAATAAATAAAATGAGAAAAGTACGCATGATAAAATTCATACGATAAATATGGCTGAATAATATGAGAAGAATTTATCTTTAATTAAGAGCCTCAACTAAAAAATTATTTTCTTAGTTGAGGTTTTGCTTTTATTTAGTTGGCTTGCTTGAAGGCAAGTTTAAGTGCCGTTTTTGGAATACAGCTACACGCTAAAATATCCCCGTTTTCTTTAATAGCGCTTTGCTTCAACGGTATTACCTCTCCTTCAATGAGCGATATTTGGCAACGACCACAAATGCCCGCACGGCATGAATAAGGGATAGAAAGCCCATGAGATTCAAGTTGTTCAAGAATCACATGCTCAGTATTTCCTGCATATTCAGTCTCTTCAAACACTAAACTTACTGCTTTTAGGGCTGGCTTAGTAGTAGGAGCTACCGGCGTTTCTCTATCACGTAATGGATACTGTTTTGGTGACTTAGTGTCTAAAACAGTGAGCGTGTCACCAACACGGATAATTCCTGTATTTTCAATCAAGGCATTTTGCCCAAAATCGACATCGCCAGAGTCATCCATTCGAAAGGTTTGCAGCGTAGCAAGTGGCTCTGCATGAGGATGTTTAATCCCTTTTTCTGGACTGACGGTGGTCAAAATGCAACGGCTACAGGGTTTATCTAATGTAAAAATGACATCGCCAATTTGAATGCGCTTCCAACTGTCTTCTTCGAATGGTTTGGCGCCAGTGATGATCAAATTACCGCGAAATTGTTCAAGTTTCACGCTAGCGGGGCAGCGACGTTGTAGCTCTTGTACAGAAGCTTCATTAATTAATAAAAATGGGTAGCCATCCGCGAAAGATAAAGGAACATCATGGTGTTTTTTGACTCGGCGAGATAATTCAGGACTTAGCCATCTCAGTTGGACGGGTTCGTCAAAAAAAGTGCTTAACCAATTATTTATCTCATCAGGTGCAATAAGAGCATGAAAATGATTGCCCCAAACTTCTGTAGGACTCTGTTTCTCATTAAAGTCCTGATACAATACGGTAGCGCTTTCACCATTAGGTGCTTTGAGATAAAGCCCATTATTGAGCATAGCCGGGGTAAATAATAACATCTGCGGATATTTACGCGCAGTGATAAACTTACCTTCTAATGTGGTGACCATAAAGTTACGATCAAACGTCAATCCGCTGATATCAGCGTAACCATGAGATAGACGAATGCCCCTCATTGACTTGACTGGGTGTGTATACAGGCGCGAAAGCGTAATCATTTTTTAATCCTATAATTGTTGTGCAGCAACTTTATGACAAGTGCATGAGATTAGCTATAATGCGCAACAATTTTTCATCGAAATCGGTAATAAATACTATGAATTTTCTGTTTGCCAGCACAGCTCGAGGCCTGGAAGAACTACTGAAAACTGAATTGGAAGCGCTAGGCGCTAGCCAGTGCAAAGTGGCACAAGGGGGCGTCTATTTTCAGGCTGATGACCGTGTGATGTATCAAAGTCTGCTATGGAGTCGACTGGCATCTCGTATTTTATTACCGCTGAATGATTTTGATGTCTATAGTGATCTTGATTTATATCTGGGTGTTCAAGCGATTGATTGGTCTGAAATCTTCGATGTGAATGATACATTTGTAGTGCATTTCACGGGAACCAACGAAGAAATCCGTAATAGCCAATACGGTGCATTAAAAGTAAAAGATGCCATCGTTGACAGCTTTGTGCGTAAGTTGGACCAACGCCCTGATGTGGCTCGCCAAGAAGCCGATATTCGCATTAACGTTTATCTGAACAAAGAACGCGCGAGTGTTGCACTCGACTTGAGTGGCGATTCACTGCATATTCGTGGCTATCGTGATTTAGCCGGACAAGCCCCATTAAAAGAGACGTTAGCCGCCGCTATTATTAGTCGTTCCGGTTGGCAGAAAAATACCCCAATGGTCGACCCAATGTGTGGTTCGGGTACATTATTAATTGAAGCGGCAATGATTGCTGCAGATAGAGCGCCAGGTTTATACCGTCAGCATTGGGGATTTAATGCATGGTTGAAGCACAATCCTGAATTATGGCGTGAAGTGGTCACTGAAGCGCAAGTTCGTTTTCGTCAAGGTTTAAAAGACACGACTTCACGTTTTTATGGTTTTGATATCGATAAACGTGTGCTGGATATGGCGCGAGCGAATGCCCGTCGAGCAGGGTTACAAGATTTGATCACCTTTAATCATGGTGATGCCGCTGCATTGGAAAACCCAGTCAAAACCGATATCAAGGGCACTATTATTAGCAACCCGCCATACGGCGAACGTTTGGAAAGTGAGCCAGCATTAATCGCATTACATAGCCAATTCGGGCGGGTGGTTAAAGCACGTTTCCCTGGTTGGCGTTTATCTATTTTCAGCGCATCTCCTGAATTATTAAGCTGCTTACAATTACGTTCTGAACGTGAATTTAAAGCCAAAAATGGTCCATTGGACTGTGTACAGAAAAACTACCAATTAGCAGAAACTCCGTCAGAAACGGTGGCTGAGATTTCTCCTGATTTTGCTAACCGCTTGCGTAAGAATCAGAAAAAACTGGCAAAATGGGCGAAACAGCAGGGCGTGGATTGCTACCGTTTGTATGATGCAGATTTACCGGAATACAATGTGGCAGTGGATATCTACGGTGAGAAAGTTGTCGTCCAAGAATATGCACCACCAAAAACTGTTGATGAGCGCAAAGCGCGTCAGCGCTTATTTGATGTGATCACCGCGACGATGAACGTTCTTGGGTTGACCTCAAATCAATTAGTATTGAAAACCCGTCAGCGTCAAAAAGGTAAACAGCAGTACGAAAAATTAGCGCAAAAAGATGATTTCTTCTTAGTGCAGGAATATAACGCTAAATTGTTAGTGAATTTAACTGACTACCTAGATACAGGGTTATTCCTCGACCACCGTATTGCCCGCCGCATGTTAGGTGAAATGAGCCGTGGTAAGGATTTCTTAAATCTATTTTGTTATACCGGCACTGCGACTGTTCATGCGGGTCTGGGTGGCGCTAAGAGCACCACGTCTGTTGACATGTCTCGTACCTATTTAGAATGGGCAGAGAAAAACTTACAAGCAAACCAACTTACCGGTCGTCAACACCGCTTAATGCAAGCAGATTGCTTAAACTGGTTAGCTAATGCCGATGAGCAATTTGACTTAATTTTCATCGACCCACCGACGTTCTCAAACTCAAAACGTATGGATGGGACATTTGATGTTCAACGTGACCATGTGCAGCTGATTACACATCTGAAACGCATGCTGCGTCGTGGTGGAACAGTGATGTTCTCGAACAATAAGCGTGGATTCAAAATGGATCTTGAAGCACTGACTGAGCTTGGCTTAAAAGCACAAGAAATTACTGCTAAGACACTGTCAGAAGATTTCGCACGTAACCGTCAAATTCACAACTGCTGGTTGATTAGCCACGCAGAGTAAGGAATAGAATTAATGGCTTTAATTAATTTATCGGGCGCATATCTCGCGTTTAGTGATGCGCCGCTGTTAGACAACACTGAAATTCATATCGAAGACAATGAACGCGTCTGCCTTGTTGGACGAAACGGGGCAGGAAAATCGACCCTGATGCGTGTATTGACGAAAGAGCAACCGCTTGATGATGGCTCACTCACTTATGAACAAGATTTAATTGTTGCACGTTTACAGCAAGATCCTCCGCGTAACGTAGAGGGCACAATTTTTGACTTTGTGGCTGAAGGCGTAGCCGAACAAGCGCAATATTTAAAAGATTATCACCATGTTGCTAAGCTGGTGGAGTCTGACCCAAGCGAGAAAAATTTAAATAAACTCGCGGATTTACAAGAGGTTCTGGATAACTTAAACCTCTGGTTACTAGACTCGCGCATTAATGATGTTCTGAAAAAACTGGGATTACCAGCTGATGCAGAGTTATCTTCACTATCCGGTGGTTGGTTACGTAAAGCAGCATTAGGGCGCGCACTAGTAAGTAACCCGCGCGTACTGTTTTTAGATGAGCCGACAAACCACTTGGATATTGAAACTATTTTGTGGTTAGAAACCTTTTTGAAAGATTTCCAAGGCAGCATTGTCTTTATTTCCCATGACCGTTCTTTCATTCGTAATATGGCAACCCGTATTATCGATTTAGACCGTGGTCAGCTCGCTTCTTGGCCAGGTAATTATGATGATTATCTAATCAATAAAGAAGAAGCGCTACGTGTTGAAGAGATGCAAAACGCGGAATTCGATCGCAAATTAGCGCAGGAAGAAGCGTGGATCCGCCAAGGGATCAAAGCGCGCCGTACTCGTAACGAAGGGCGTGTTCGCACGCTGAAAGCATTGCGCGTGGAACGTTCAGAGCGTCGTGAAGTGATGGGCACTGCTCGTATGCAAGTGGGCGAAGCTGCGCGTTCCGGTAAAATTGTATTTGAGTTAGAAAACGTTAATTATCAAGTTGATAATAAAGTTTTAGTGAAGGATTTTTCTGCGCAAGTGATGCGTGGCGATAAAATTGCATTGGTGGGACCTAACGGTTGTGGTAAAACCACACTGTTACGTTTAATGCTGGGTGATTTGCAAGCAGATAGTGGACGCGTTCACTGTGGGACTAAACTTGAAGTTGCCTATTTTGACCAGCACCGTGCAGCACTTGACCCAGATAAAACCGTGATGGATAACCTTGCGGAAGGTAAGCAAGAGGTCATGGTTAATGGTAAACCTCGTCATGTATTAGGTTACCTGCAAGACTTTATGTTCCCGCCAAAACGTGCGATGACGCCTGTAAGAGCGTTATCCGGTGGTGAGCGTAACCGCTTATTATTAGCACGTTTATTCTTAAAGCCAAGTAACTTGCTGATCCTTGATGAACCAACCAACGACCTTGATGTTGAAACATTGGAGTTACTGGAAGAGCTGGTGGATGGGTATCAAGGTACCGTTTTATTAGTTAGCCATGATAGAGAATTCGTGGATAACAGCGTAACAGAGTGCTGGATTTTCGAAGGTAATGGCGAAATTAACCGCTTTGTAGGTGGCTATAAAGATGCTCAGCAGCAAAGAGCACAAACGGTACGTCTGAAATCGGAGCAAACCAGTAAAGTAGCTGCGCCAGAAAAAGAGGCTAAACCAAAAGAAGCCCCTAAACGTGTGAATAAACTTAGCTATAATTTATTACGTGAGTTAGAGCAATTACCAGCAAAATTAGAGCAACTTGAAGGGGAAATTGAAGTTCTTCAAGCAAAAATTGGCGATGCAGATTTCTTTAATCAGCCACATGATGTGACTGAAAGCACACTAACTGCACTTGCCGCTAAAGAACAAGAGTTAGAACAAGCGTTTGATCGTTGGCAGGAGCTAGAGCTGTTGAAAAACGGTTGATATGACGGTTTAAATCAAAAGGAGAGAAAACACTTTGTGTTCTCATGAGCCCCATGAACATGTGCTCTGTCCACAGTGCGACATGATGGTTGCTGTTCCTGAATTGGAACAAGGTAGTAAAGCCACATGTCCGCGTTGTGAAACAACACTCATATCCAAATGGCGTTATCCTTACAGGCAACCCGCAGCATATGCATTTAGTGCATTGATTATGCTGACTATTGCCTGTCTTTTCCCATTTGTAAAAATGAGTGCGGCAGGCATTGAAAATGAAATCTCCATGTTTCAAATCATCGAGATTATTATGGGGACGCGTTACAGCGGCTTAGCGCTGTTTTTTCTCCTCTTTTCTCTGATCATTCCTGCATTTTGTATGGTAACAATCATCCTACTTGGGCTGCGGGTTCACCTTCATAAATCAATTAAAATACTGATTACTCGAATTCTTTTTCAGATGAAATCGTGGTGCATGGCGGAAATTTTTCTCGCTGGAGTGCTAGTGAGTTTCGTGAAATTGATTGCGTATGGTGAAATTGGCATTGGGATGAGTTTTCTTCCTTATTGTGCGTTCTGTATGATGCAAGTGCGTGCATTCCAATGTTTGGATCGTCATTGGTTATGGAACAAAATTGAAGACGCTCCTAAGATAAATAAGCCTTTGATTGTTGGGCAAACAGGAATTAGCCAAAATGTACGCTTGTGTTTAGTTTGTACGGCGATTTTGCCAGCAGAACAACATGAATGCCCACGTTGCCACTCTTATGGCAGTGTACGTAAAAAGCAGAGTTTACAGTGGACGCTAGCGTTACTGTTAACATCAATTATGCTTTATATTCCTGCAAACGTTTTGCCAGTGATGACCACTAATGCGTTAGGTAGTGGGCTACCGTCTACGATCATGGATGGTGTCATTCTTCTTTGGGAAGATGGTTCGTTCCCCGTTGCTATGATTATTTTTATTGCCAGTATTATGGTTCCTACTCTGAAAATGATTGGCATAGCATGGCTATGTCTTGACTCTCAAGGTTTTGGAAACCGTGATCCACATAGAATGCATTTTATTTATGAGCTGGTGGAGTACGTTGGCCGCTGGTCAATGATTGACGTGTTTGTGATTACCATTTTGACTGCATTGGTTCAAATGGGGCAATTAATGAACATCGTCCCCGCACAGGGAGTTATTTTCTTTGGCGTGGTAGTGATTTTAACGATGTTTGCCGCAATGACATTTGATCCTCGTTTAACATGGGATCGTTGTAACAAGAGAGATGCAGTTAAGGCTGTTGAACAAGAAGGAGCCGCAGGGTGACAGAGCAAGAAACACCACAGGCCAACGCTAAAGTGAGTAAGTTAAAAAGCTGGTCACCGGTTTGGGTGATCCCGATTGTAACTTTACTCATCGGTGCTTGGATCATGTTTTACCATTTTAGTCATCAAGGCCCAGAAGTGACGTTAATCACTTACAGCGCTGAAGGGGTTGAAGCGGGTAAAACTAAAATTAAAAGTCGTAGTGTAGATATTGGGGTCGTTGAAAGCGTCACTTTGGATTCTAATTTTAGTCGAGTGATCATCAAAGCGCGTTTAAACCCAGATATGGAAGATTTACTACGCTCAGATTCTGCCTTTTGGATTGTTAAGCCAACCATTGGTCGTGATGGTGTGACTGGGTTAGGCACTCTGCTGTCAGGGGCTTATATCGAACTGCAACCTGGTCTAGCGGCAAAAGAGCATTTCGAATTTACACTATTAGATACGCCACCTTTGGCGTCCCCTGATGCTAAAGGTAAGCGAATTATTTTAACCAGTGATAAAGCGGGACAGCTTAATGCAGGGGATCCCGTTTTATTCCGCGGGTATCGCGTCGGATCTGTCGAAACGAGTAATTTCGATATGGACCAACGTGATATGCGTTATCAACTGTTTATCAATGCACCTTATGACAAGCTAGTCAGCAGTAATGTGCGTTTCTGGAAAGACAGCGGTATTGCGTTTGATATGTCTTCCCAAGGGGTACATGTATCAATGGGCTCAGTCGCGACATTGTTGACTGGTGGTGTGAGTTTTGATGTGCCAGAAGGGTGGGTTCCTGGGGAAGCTGTGAAAGAGAATGCACAGTTCAAACTATTTGATACTCAATCAAGTATCCAGGACTCGTTATATACCACATACCAAGACTTTGTACTGTTTTTCTCAGACTCTGTCCGTGGATTACAGCCTGGAGCCCCAGTAGAATTCCGTGGGATTCGTTTAGGGACTGTGGCGCAGGTGCCATTTTATACAGCGGGACTAGACCAGTCTTTGGATAATAATTTCCGTATTCCAGTGCTGATCCATATCGAACCAGAGCGTTTTTCTAAAGATGTCGGTAAAGACTTTAACCTGAAAAATGAATTGAATCTGGCGATGAAAAATGGGCTAAGAGCTTCATTAAAATCCGGTAATTTATTAACGGGTGCTTTATATATTGACCTCGACTTTATTCCGGATGTGCCTGAATATAAAGGTCCTTATGTGATTGCAGGTTATAAAATTATTCCAACGCACAGTGGTGGCTTAGCGCAGATCCAACAAAAAGTGATTGCGGTACTTGATAAAATCAACAATATGCCAATTGAGCCTATGTTGAAACAAACCACTCAGACCTTAGCTGAAGGTCAAAAATTGGTTCAAGAAGCGAATGTGATGTTCACGCAACTGAATAAGCTGATGTCGAGTAAAGAATTCCAAAGCCTGCCGACAGATATGCAAAAATCACTGAAAGAGATTAACAAAACAATGCAGGGTTTCCAGCCGGGCTCCCCAGCCTATAACAAGATGGTTGATGATATGCAGCGTTTAGATCAGGTACTTCGTGAAGTCCAACCGCTATTGCGTACGCTGAATAATAAGAGCAATGCATTAGTGTTTGAAGCTGAGCCGACTAAGGACGTAGTGCCTAAAGGAGTGAAAAAATAATGAAATATCTATTAGCAATAGGTGTTTTTCTACTGGCGGCTTGTAGCAGTAGCCCAGATAAAGTGTACTATCAATTACCGATGAAAGCGCCAGAAGTGCAATCAGCAACAGTGATGGGTAAAGGTCAGGTCTGGCTCCAACGCATTACGTTGGCAGATGTACTGACATCGAATGGGATCACTTATCAAACATCAGATGTGGCTTACTCAAATGCCAGCGCGCATTTATGGGCAAGTCCGCTAGAACAGCAATTAGGGCAATCGATGGTGCGTGAGCTCTCTTCAACGTTGCCTGATAGGTTTATCTCATTACAGCCATTGCAAAGCTCACCTGAGACGCTAGATATTACGTTGACAGCGTTCAATGGTCGTTATGATGGAAAAGTCTTAGTTCAGGGTTTTTGGACGCTGATGCGAGGTGACAACGTCATTCGCCGTAACTTTGACATTCAATTAGAGCAGCAAGAAGATGGTTATCCTGAATTAGTCAGAACACTGGCGAGTGGTTGGCAGAAAGTGGCAGTGGATATAGCTCAAGAGATCAATAAGCCATAATTTGAATACTATTTTACCGTGAAATGAATGCACTACAGTAAAACGTAGTGCATTTTTTTTGTTACTTTACAAATAAAAATAACCGACATTGAATCTCGTATTCCATTGATAAATAACAATTTAATTTTTAATTGTTTGAATATCAGTGCTTGTGATTATCTCTAAATGTAGGTCACATTTATCATAATTATGACAATAATATGAAATTCTTTACTTGCATTTCTTATGGGTGGGCGCTATTTGTATAGTGTAC
>NZ_JAMPSW010000060.1:0-23908 GCF_028484855.1 Providencia sp. PROV033
TCCTATTGCATATATTATCTTATTTTTATTGGTTATATAATGGAAGCTTAGATTATGTTTTTTTTGGCTCACTAATTAAGTATCCATATAGTGACCAAATAATAAAAGAGACTTATGCTTTTAATTTTATGATTTTCCTATCATATTTATTAGGCTTATTTCTTGCGAAACTTCTCTATAAGAAGAAAAAAAATAAAACTATCACGATGCCATCTTTATCTTTATCTTTATCTTTATCTTTATCTTTAAAAGAAAGATTATTTTCACGTATTTTATTATTTTTTCTATATTCTTATATAATAATTAATTTTTCTACTTTTTTCTCGTCATGGGGAAACTATGCTAATATCAATAAAATAAAAGAGTCATATAATTTTATATTTGAATTTAGAGTTTTAATTAATATTTTTTTCCTATATATCATACTCAATCATATAAAGCTAAGTATGCATTTAAAAATACTAACTTTATTTTATTTTTTCAGCATCTGTGTATTACAAGCCAGATCAATTATATTTGAGTTTCTATTTATTATAGCAATCCCATTTTTAATAACAAAAAAAATAAATTTAAAAATATTTTTATTTTTATGCATAACTCCTTTCATACCTAACTTAATTGTTGCATTTAGATTTGTAAACACCTATTCCATAACAGAAATCATAAACTATCTATTTAGTTTTGAATATTTAACACTATTTAATTTAATTGTGTCAGAAGCTATACTTAAATACTCTGATATGCACGAATTTTTACTTGGTAGTTCTTATTCAAATTCTATAGCACTAGTTATACCCTCTTTTATTAGAGATATTTTTGATATATCCGTTGATAGTAATATTGAAATAGATGCTGTTCGATATTCAGCAGGTGTTCATGGTGGAGGATTTTCCTTAATTGGTGAATTATTTATGAACTTTGGATATTATTCTGTAATTTTTGTGTTTTTATATTCAATCATCATGAATTCATTTTTATATCGTATAGTTTGGAAATATTCATCTTATATGAAAATATCTTTGATTGAATGTATAGTTCCATTGATTCTGATTATGACAATTTTATCCCTACGTAATGATACCTCACCATTAATAAAATACACAATTCAACTCTTGCTTATTTCAGGATTTATCATGTTATTAATTAATTATTGTCGTTTTTATAGTAGAAAAGTTTAATTAAATGATTTTACAAGGGTTGCATTTTAAATATATTTAAGAAGGAAAAACTATGTTAGTCGGCATTCATGCTGTTAATATTAATACTGGCGGAGCATTAGTATTACTTTGTGAGTTACTAGAAAAAATTGAGCCCTTTTGTATACGAATTGATGTATATGTTCATGTGAATTTTGACACCGAAAGAATTAATTTTAAAAGCGACAAGATAAATTACTTACATAAAAAAAATTTATTTTCCTCTTTATTTTTCTCTAATATATATGATCGCTCTTTATTTTTTGGTAATCTACCCCCATTAAATCAAGTGAAAAAATCCACTACATATATACATAATTCATACTTAGTAGATACTTTCAAAACAGAAAGTGACATTATTCTGGCAAACCGAATGGTGCCTGAACTGGACGATGTGGTGGATAAAGTCTATACCCGTGACTTGTTTGGTAATGATTAATTAGAGTAGACAAGGTTTCACCATGAATAACCCTAGCGTATTAGTCACCGGCGGTCTTGGCTATATTGGTAGCCATACCTGCATACAAATGATCCAGCAAGGTATTCAGCCGATCATTTTAGATAACCTCCACAATGCTAACCTTGAAGTACTTAATCGCATTGAAACCATTACGGGAACTAAACCGACGTTTTATCAAGGTGATGTTCGTGATAAAGCCGTACTTGATGCCATTTTTGCACAGCATACGATTAGTGCTGTAATCCACTTTGCCGGTTTAAAAGCGGTAGGTGAATCGGTTGAAAAACCGATTGAATACTATGATGTGAATGTGAATGGCACCTTAGTTTTAGTCCAAAGCATGCGTCAGACGGGTGTTAAGAGCTTAATATTCAGCTCATCTGCAACGGTATATGGTGAGCCTGAACATACCCCGTTAACTGAAGAATCCTCCGTAGGAAACACCAACAGCCCATATGGCACGAGCAAATATATGGTTGAGCGTATTTTAACTGACCTCTGTATCTCTGATAGCGAATGGTCCATTTCCTTACTACGCTACTTCAACCCAGTTGGCGCGCATAACTCCGGTCTGATGGGTGAAGACCCGAATGGAATCCCGAATAACCTCACGCCATTTATTGCACAAGTGGCTGTTGGTCGTCGTAAAGAACTTGCCGTATTCGGCGGAGATTATGCAACCAAAGACGGTACTGGCGTCCGCGATTATATCCACGTTATGGATTTAGCTGATGGACATATTGCTGCATTAAATCATATGAATCAGGGTTCTGGGCTTTATATCTACAATTTGGGTACCGGTACTGGAACAAGTGTGCTAGAAGTTATCGCTGCTTTTGAAAAGGCAGTAGGTAAACCAATTCCTTATAAAATAGCAGAGCGTCGTGCGGGAGATATCGCTGAATATTGGTCAACGCCAGCAAAAGCAGAACGTGAGCTTGGTTGGAAAGCGAAATATTCTATTCAAGATATGGCTGATGATGTATGGCGCTGGCAATCAAAAAATCCTAACGGCTATAAATAACCGTTTTGATCATTACTAAGGCGAGCACTCAGCTCGCCTTTTTTATATTTAAAAATCCCCCTTCTATACCCCCCATTCGAACTCTCTTCCTTAACTCTCTTTTACTCTAAAAATAACGCTCTAATATTTAAATAAAGTCTTAAAAATAATTCCATTCTCGTCATTACACAAAAAACATCCAAAAAATCAATAACCTTTTTTATTCTATTATATTTTTATATAAGTGGATTTTTCAGACAAAATATTTGAATATTAATTAAGAATTAAATTATTATGCCAACCAGAATTATATGTTTGTGTAACTTCAATGTCTGAAATGCACGCTTTCCTATCCTGATTTAGGGCGATTACCATGTTGATTAAATACCTTATTCCTATAGCAGCCAGCGCGCTCATTGCTGGGTGCCAAATCGTCCCTGGAACGTATATTTCCACATCAGAAAAAACCATTATTAACACTGGCAAACATGATATTAATACGCTTGTGGATATCTACCCTATCTCCCCACAGTTGCTAAATGAAATGCAGATTGCCCCTGTGATCGCCAAACCAAATCCACAACTGGAAAAACAATTAGCCACTTATGACTATCGGGTTGGCGTTGGCGATGTATTGGCCATTACGGTTTGGGATCACCCCGAGCTCACCATCCCTGCGGGTTCTTATCGCAGCGCAGCTGATTCCGGAAATTGGGTTCACTCCGATGGCACAATGTATTATCCCTATATTGGAAAAGTATCCGTTATCGGAAAAACAATTAGTGAAATACGAAAATTAGTGAGCCTCCGACTCGCCGCCTATATTGAAACACCGCAAGTTGATGTCAGCATTGCGGCATTTCGCTCACAAAAAATGTATGTTTCTGGTGAGGTCATCAAGGCGGGAGCGCTTCCCATCACAAATATACCGCTAACCCTCTTAGAGGCATTCAATACGGCAGGTGGGCTCACTGAAAACGCAGATTGGAATAACGTGGTGCTTACCCGTAACGGCAAAGAAATCAAGATCTCACTGCAATCCTTAGTTCAGTATGGCGACCTAACCCAGAACCACTTAATGCAACCTAATGATGTGCTATATGTGCCCCGCAATGATGCACAAAAAGTATTTGTGATGGGAGAAGTCGAACAACCAGCGACCCTGACGATCGACCGTGCAGGCATGAGTATTACCGAGGCGCTCAGTAAATCCAGAGGACTCAATCAAACAACAGCAAGTGCGACCGGTATATTTGTGATTCGCCCTATTAATAAGCAAGCGCAGAATAATCACATGCCAAATGAGCTACCACCTCAAAAAATAGCGGTTATTTATCAGCTAGATCTATCCGATGCGACCGCATTAGTGATGGGAACCAAATTTAAATTACAGCCTTATGACCTTGTTTATGTGACCGCAGCGCCTATTGTTCGTTGGAACCGTTTAATTACCCAACTCTTGCCAACCATCACGTCATACAACCTGTTAACCGAAAGTACTAAGCGTATTTATAACTGGTAATACCTATGTTCAATAATATCCTTATTATATGCATGGGCAATATCTGCCGTTCCCCCACTGGAGAACGCTTAATGCAGTTATTTTTCCCTCAAAAAATGATTCATTCCGTCGGCTTTATCGCGCCACTGAACAAACCTGCGGATAACAATGCTATCCGTATTGCTAAAAACCATAATCTCTCTTTAGAGGGGCATTATTCTCGCCGTTTAACTGAACCCCTATGCCAATCAGCAGACTTAATCCTTGTGATGGAAAACCACCATATCCAAAAACTCTATCAGCAGTTTCCGCAAACTCGCGGCAAAGTCATGTTATTCGGTGAATGGCTAAACAAATCTGAAATCCCCGATCCCTATAAACATAGTGATGAGATGTTTGAACATGTTTATCAACTTATGGAACAAGCGGCCAGTTCCTGGCAAGGGAAAATTTAATTTTTAACTGATGGCAAAACTAACATAATGATAAATAAAGAAAAAAACCAATCGCTAAATGCAGATGAAATCGACCTTCTCGCCTTATTTAAAGCATTACAATTCAATTATTTAACAATAAGTATTTCGACTGTTATTTTTATATTCATTGCAGGAATATATTGTTTTATGGCTGCCCCCATCTATCAAGCTAATGCCACGCTGCAATATGACAAAGCCAACCAAGCATCATTATTAGATCAAATGAATGACGTGATGCCCTTCGGCAGTCATGCAAATCCGGTAGAATCAGAAGTTGAAGTGATAAAATCCCGCATGGTTTTAGGTAAAACAGTCTCAGACCTTAATTTGGATATTCAAATATCACCATCAGGGCTGTTGCCTAAACTGAGCAGAAATACAATCGCCATCGATATTGGGCAATATCATTTACCCTCTAGCTTAATGGATCAGCCAGCAACACTAACGTATCTCAATGAACATCAATATACTTTGGCTATTGCAGGGGAAACTTATCACGGCAAAATTGGCTTCCCCATAGAGCAACAGGGTATTCGCCTATTAGTGAATTCATTCATGGCAGAAACGGGAGATAAACTGACCCTGATAAAAAATGATCGGTTTTCCACTATCGAAAATTTGCGTAGTCGTATCAGCATTAATGAGCTTGGAAAAAGTACTGGAATCATTAATTTATCGATTAAGGGACTCAATAAGCAAGAAAATACCAAAATACTGGATAACATTATTCAAAATTATATCGATCAAAATATAGAGCATAAGAAAAAATCCACTGATAACTCGTTGGTCTTTTTAGAGAATTATTTGCCCCAAATAAAAAGTAAGCTTGACCATTATGAAAATCAATTAAATGCTTTTCGTAAAAAAAATGAGTCTATTGACCTCTCTTTAGAAGCGAAATCCGCACTTGAAAGCGCATTACAAATAGAAGAAAAACTCAACGAGCTGACGTTCAAAGAAGTGGAAATTCAACAGTTATATACCCGTAATCACCCTGCTTACCAATCCTTGATAGATAAACGCCAAACATTACTACTCGAAAAAGAACGTATCAGTAAAAATATCCAACAGCTGCCAAATACTCAGCAACAGATTGTTCGGCTAACTCGATATGTTGAATCAGAACAGGCAATTTATAATCAATTGGTTGCGAAGCAACAAGAACTCAGTGTACTCAATGCTGGGATAACCTCTAATATGCGCATCATTGACCCGGCAGAATCGCAGCCCGCGCCTATTGCGCCGAAAAAAACCTTAATTATGGCTTTAGCATCCATTCTAGGTTTCATTGTCGGTAGCGGTTATGTGCTCGCCAAGGAATGCCTGAATAATAAAATTAAACATTCTGAAGATATCGAAGCGCTCGGTGTTCAGGTTTATGCCGCCATTCCATTTTCTTTTGATGAAAAAAGATTACAGTCTAATCAACATCGAAAGCCATTAGCGATTGAAAATCCATGCGATCTTGCAATAGAAGCCATCCGTTCATTAAGAACGAGCATCTATTTTTCAGTCATGAACCAAAACAATAACATTGTCATGCTGACTAGCGCGTCGCCCAACATTGGCAAAAGCTTCATTGCTTCAAATATCGCTGTTGTCCTCGCAAATGCAGGTAAAAAAATTCTGCTTATTGATGCCGACTTACGTAAGGGCCATATCCATAAAACTTTTGGCTTAGAAAATAAATCGGGGCTTTCAGAGTTCTTATCTCAACACAATCCTGACCCAATCATTATTCATAAACAAGTTATTGATAATTTGGATATTATAAGCCGAGGAAAGAGTGTTTCTCACTCTTCCGAGCTACTCATGAGCGAACAATTTAAACATTTATTGGACTCGCTTAAGCATCAATATGACATGGTACTGCTTGATACCGCGCCTATTTTTGCAGTAACCGATCCTGCAATTATTGGTAAATATGCGGGAACCTCGCTCCTAATTGCACATTATGATGTCAGTACCGTGAAAGAGCTCGAACGTGCTCTTAAACATTTTGCTCAAAATAATATTGAAATTACAGGTGCGATCCTCAATGGTATTCACAAGAAATCAGAGGATTATCGCTATGTTTACCAGTATTAATGGGATGGCGAGCGATTAGCTCGCCTTTTTATACCCTCAAATTATTCTGTTTCAGCCTCGTGCCATGCAATAGATGCATCTTTCCAAATTTGCGCGTAAACTCTGCATCATCTTTTTTCATCTAGACCAATAGCCATTAACGTTATGCCACATATTGTTTTATTCGAACCTGAAATCCCACCCAATACGGGCAACATCATCCGCTTATGTGCTAATACAGGTTTTAGCTTACACCTTATTCACCCGCTGGGTTTTACTTGGGATGACAAACGCTTGCGCCGCGCAGGACTCGATTACAGTGAGTTTGCGGACATCAAACATCACCATGATTATTATGCATTCTTAGAAAGTGAAGGGTTAAATCCTGATAATAATCAGTCGCCAACAGGCGCTCGTGTGTTTGCGTTGACAACCAAAGGTAAACCGAGCCACAGCAATGTGAGCTATCGGGAAGATGATTATTTGATGTTTGGACCAGAAACTCGTGGCTTGCCGCCTTATGTTCTCGACAATATGCCAATCGAACAGAAAATTCGTATCCCGATGCTAGCTGAAAGCCGCAGTATGAATCTGTCTAACTCAGTTGCCGTTGTGGTATTCGAAACTTGGCGCCAGCTTGGATATCCGGGTGCGCTGCTGAAAGACTAGCTTAGCTTGCTTATCCCGCTTGCTAGATTTAGAACAAATCTTGAACATCATTTAAGTTACTGCTAGACTTGTACAATAAATAGTACAAGACAGGTATCATACAATGAAAACCATTTCCTTTAGTGATGCTAGAAGCAATTTGAAAGCAGTGCTTGATAGAGTTGTTGATGATATGGATACGACGATTATAACCCGCCGTGATTCTGAAGCGGCTGTAGTTATGTCCTTGGAATACTACAATAGTTTAATGGAAACCATCTATCTACTGCGCTCTCCTGCAAATGCAGAGCATCTCAACAAATCCATCGAGCAATTTAAAGCGGGTAAGATTTCAGAGAGAAAGCTAATCAATGAGTAGACTTCTAACATGGACGGATCAAGCTTGGGAAGACTATCTATACTGGCAAAACCAAGATAAAAAGACATTAAAGCGGATAAATAAACTCATTGAAGACACGAAAAGAACGCCATTCAGCGGTATAGGTAAACCAGAGCCACTAAAAGAAAACTTGGCTGGCTTCTGGTCTCGTAGAATAGATGAAACAAACAGGCTAGTTTATGCAATCGAAAATACCGCATTAGTTATCATTGCCTGCCGCTATCACTACTGACTTTATTTAAATCCCATCCCCGCTTTCAAAACCATCAACGTTACCATTAAAGTTTTGATCCATCTCTAGTGATGGCTTATCGCTTGTTGGCTTACCAACAATACGAGCAGGAACACCCGCCACTGTCGTATGAGGAGGAACGGGATGTAATACCACAGAGCCAGCGCCAATTTTCGCGCCACGACCAATTTCAATATTACCGAGTATCTTCGCACCGGCGCCAATCATCACGCCTTCACGTACTTTTGGATGGCGATCGCCGCAGGTTTTACCCGTACCGCCCAAAGTGACCGATTGGAGGATCGATACATCGTTTTCGACAATCGCCGTCTCACCAATCACAATTCCTGTCGCATGGTCGAGCATAATTCCGCAACCAATTTGTGCAGCAGGATGAATATCAACACCAAAAGAAACTGAAATTTGGTTTTGTAAGTAGACCGCAAGTGCCTTACGACCTTCTCCCCATAACCAATGCCCAATACGGTAGGCTTGTAAGGCGTGAAAGCCTTTTAAATACAACAGAGGAGTCGAGTACTTATCAACCGCGGGGTCACGTAAACGTACCGCAGAAAGATCCATCGCCGCAGAAAAAATCATTTGCTCATCATTGCGATAAGCTTCTTCTACGATCTCACGAACTTCGATGGCAGGCATAATGGGGGAACTAAGCTTATTTGCCAACATATAGCTAAGCGCGCTGCCTAAATTATCATGCTTTAGTAATGTCGCGTTAAAAAAACTGGCGAGTAGAGGCTCACAGTCAGCAAGCGCCTTGGCTTCTTCCTTAATGTAACCCCAAATTCTATCCAATTCTTCATGCGACATAATGGCTCTCTTCTATATTATTATTGGCTTATTATTAGCTTGGTAATTTAGGCATATCCGCAATTTCATCTTTAGTTGCCCGCCCTAACAACGCTTGGGAGGCTTCTAACACATTTTTATTGCAATAGAGGATTTGGTAAATTTGTTCTGTGATTGGCATTTCAACACCGGCACGTTCCGCAAGGGCTTTCACCTCTTTGGTATTACGATAGCCTTCAACCACTTGTCCAATCTCTTTTTCCGCCTCTTCAACACTGACACCATTTCCCAGCATCATACCAAAACGGCGATTACGAGATTGGTTATCCGTGCAGGTTAGCACTAAATCACCTAACCCAGCCATACCCATAAATGTTGAAGGGTCAGCGCCTAATGACACACCTAAGCGGCTCATTTCAGCTAATCCACGCGTGATTAATGCTGTACGAGCATTTGCACCAAAGCCCATTCCATCCGAGATCCCAGCGCCAATCGCAATCACGTTTTTCACGGCACCACCAAGCTGCACACCTATCATGTCTGGGTTTTTATAGACACGGAAGCTTTTGCCACAATGGAATAATTTTTGTAAATCATCACCAAACTGGCTATCAGATGCTGCCACTGAAATTGCAGTAGGAAGACCCGCCGCTAACTCTTTCGCAAACGTAGGTCCAGACAATACCGCCAGAGGAATTTCATTACCTAATACCTCACGCGCGACATCTTGCAACAAACGTCCAGTATCTCTCTCTAGCCCTTTGGTTGCCCAAATAATGCGGGAGCCCGCTTGCAGATACGGTTTGATTTGCTTCAGTACGTCACCAAATACATGGCTAGGCACGACAATCAAGATATTCAAGCTCGCTTCAACGGCACTTTTTAAGTCCGTCTCGAGAGATAAACTATCAGGGAAAGAAACGCCAGGCAAAAACGCCTGATTGCTACGTTCTTGGTTTAATTTGCGGATATGTGCAGGATCATGCCCCCACAGCACCACCTGATGACCATTACGTGCAAGGGTAATAGCTAAAGCGGTGCCGTACGAGCCGGCACCGATCACTGTCATTGAAGCAGTATTCATTAAGCGACCTTATTGAACTTCAGGGTTCTGCGCTTGTTCACCTTGTTGCTGCTGTAAATAATTCATGAACAGTGCATCAAAGTTAACTGGCGCTAAGTTCAATTGTGGGAATGTACCGCGACCCACCATGTTAGTGATAGTTTCACGCGCATATGGGAACAGGATGTTCGGGCAGTATGCACCTAAGCAATGCGCCATTTGTGTTCCTTCGATACCATCGATAGAGAACACACCCGCTTGCTGAACTTCACACAAGAATGCAGTTTCTTCGCCCAATGTTGCAGTCGTTGTTACACGCAGAACAACTTCATATACGCCTTCAGCTAATTGAGTTGAAGAAGTATCTAAATCTAATTTGATCTCTGGCTGCCACTCTTTTTGAAAGATTTGAGGTGCATTAGGTGCTTCAAATGAAACGTCTTTTGCATAAATACGTTGAATTTGAAATACCATTTCCGAGTTGTTTTGTTCTGACATAATAATTACCTTACTTCCATATTAGAGTTTCGAGATATATTCAGTTGCCGACACCGTGCCGGATGATTACTTCTTACCACGAGCCAGCGGCAGATTTTCACCCGCCCAACCAGCGATCCCTTCTTTCAGGACAAAGACTTTTTCAAAACCATGTTTAGCTAGCTGTTCCGCAGGTTTACCTGCTTCCATACCACTCGCAGAAACCATAATCACTGATTTTTGTTTGTGTTTTTCCAGCTCACCCAAATTATTATCTTTAATTTCAGATGGTGTTAAGTTAATTGAATCAATAATATGCCCTCTGCGGAACTCTTCACGCGTACGTAGGTCCACAACAATGGCTTCTTCTTTATTGATCATCGCAATCGCTTGAGTGCGCGCAATGACTTTAGTTTTAGAGAATAGGCTTCTGAAGGTCATCACGACCACAGCAACAAATAACACTATCCAAGTCAGACTAACAAACGTGTTACGACCGACAAATTGCATGATTTCTTGGATCATGGGGGGCAATTACTCCCGTTAGTTAAAAACGAATATCAAAGGGTTCAGAGTATACCTTTGTGCTGAGCTAATTACAGCCAGTTAGCGCAAACTAGAATATCTTTTTTGCGAAAACACTCGCAGAGTTAACACCTTTTTACTGAAAAAAAGAAATTTTTCCTCGAAGCTGCACGCAAGCATTTTAACATAAACATGCTCAGACTAGACCTTGACGATAAATTAATTCCCGTCGAGATAGAAAAAAATCCCCTAAAACTAGCTATACAAAAAAAATCAGTGATAATACGCCTATAATTTGACTTAGTATTACGTTGCATAATAGCAACATTCTTAATTTTTAAGCGTTTTTATGACTATTTTTAAGAGAACACTGGAAAGCACGACTTGCAGATGAAATAATCAGTTATTGCATTTAATTGAGGTGATCTATCACAATGGCCCATACATCCCATCGAATAAAGACATTTTTTGTTCGTCAGGCAATGATTCCTGCCCTGCTTGGTTTGGGATTATTTACTTTGGCGCCTTCTCATGTCGCACTCGCGAATCCGATCACCGAAAATAAAGGTCAGCTAAACGACCTACTGAAAAGTATCGCTGAAAAAGAAAAAAGCGTTAAAGAACAGCAGGCTAAAAAAAGCAATCTCCTCCAGCAACTGAAAGAACAAGAACAAAGTATTTCTGCCGCAAGCCGTGATTTGCACCTAACCCAAAACCAATTAAAACAACTAGATAAAGAAATATCCGCTTTATCCGCCAATATTAGTCGATTGCAGAAGAAAAAAAATGAACAAGAAAAACTGCTTGCTGAGCAATTAGATGCCGCATTTCGACTTGGCAAACATCAAGGTTTATCACTACTTTTAAAAGGTGAAGAAGGTCAACGCGAAGAACGTATTCTTGCCTACTATGGCTACCTTAATCAGGCCCGCGAAAAAACGATTCTTGGGCTGGAAGAAACGACTCAAGAACTGCATGAGCAAAAGCAGTTAGAACAAAAAAAACAGGCGGAGCAAAAAACAACGCTCACACGCCAGCAGCAAGAAAAACAAAAATTAGATAATGCGCAAGCTTCAAGGCAAAAAACATTAACTGTCTTAGAAAGCGCATTAAAAGAAGATCAAAAAAACTTAGCGGTATTAAAGCAAAACGAAGCCAGATTACGTGACAAAATTGCCAAAGCAGAGCGTGAAGCTAAAGCTCGAGCGGAACGCGAAGCGCGTGAAGCAGCTCGAATTCGTGCTCAAGTAGCTGAAAAAGAGCGAAAAGCGAAACAGAAAGGGGCAACCTACAAGCCATCCGAAAGTGAGCAATCACTGATGTCCCGAACAGGCGGTTTAGGTCGTCCAGCCGGTCAAGCTATTTGGCCAGTACGAGGTTCAACGCTACACAATTACGGTGATGTCATCTCCAGTGAATTACGCTGGAAAGGGATGGTTATTGCGGCGAATGAAGGTACCCAAGTTAAAGCTATCGCTGATGGTCGAGTATTACTCGCAGACTGGTTACAAGGTTACGGCCTGGTTGTCGTCGTTGAACACGGTAAAGGCGATATGAGCTTATATGGCTATAACCAAAGCGCCCTAGTTAACGTCGGACAAGAAGTCCGTGCCGGTCAGCCGATTGCCTTGGTAGGAAGCAGTGGTGGTCAAGAACGCCCTGCTCTTTATTTTGAAATTCGTCGTCAAGGTAAAACCGTTAACCCTCGTCCATGGTTAGGTCGATAAAAATATCAATAGATAGCTGTACCCATAAATAAATAGATAGCGAGTTGATAACATTCTAGTCTCTCGCTAATTCTATAATCTGTTAGGAAAATCATTATGTTAAAACACTCACCCGTAAAATTACTGATTAGCTTACTCCTTCTCATAATTGGCTTTCAGGTGAGTGCAGCTAAGCTTGCAATTGTCATTGATGATTTCGGCTATCGCGTAAAAGAAGATAATCAAATACTCGCGCTACCTGCGGCAATCAGTATTGCCATTTTACCTAACTCACCTCATGGTGCTGAGGTTGCGGCAACCGCCTATCAACAAGGGCGAGATATTTTGATTCATATGCCAATGAAACCTTTGAGTAAACAACCACTTGAAAAGGATACTCTCGCCCCTTCGATGAGTGAGGAAGAGGTTGACCGCATCATCAAAAATGCCATTAGCCGAGTTCCTCACGCTAAAGGAATGAATAACCATATGGGCAGCGAGATGACCTCCAGCCTTTCTGGGATGCGCAATGTGATGCGCTCTCTGTCGCAATCGAACCTCTTTTTCTTAGATAGCGTCACCATTGGCAATACACAAGCTGTGAATGCGGCAAAAGAATTCGGTGTCCCCTCCGCAAAACGAAATATTTTTATTGATAACCACCAATCTGAAGAAGAAACGCGCACTCAGCTGAATAAAGCCATTGCCTACGCACGTAAGCATGGTAGTGCGGTCGCCATTGGTCACCCACATCCTTCGACAGTACGAGCATTACAAAAATTTATTCCTCAAGTTCCCGCGGATATTGAATTAGTCCCCGTCAGCACTTTAGTCAATCATCAATCAGCAACGGGCGAGCCTCGCAAAACACTCAGAATGCAGCCTGAAGGTATGACTCATTCGTTACCAACAGAAAAGCCTGAAGTAAAAATACCAAGTCAATCCGATGAAAAACTGACTGAGCCTACGCAGCCAATCTCCGCTGACAAAACCTCCGTACCAGAAAATTCAGAACTCACAGAGGCCAATAAAAACGCTCAACAATCTGAGAAACCGACCGAATTAGGAATTTGTGAGATAGAGCTTCCAACTACCCGCCTACAAGGCATTGACCTACTCATGTTTGTGGTAGAAGCCATTTATCAAGATAAAGCCTTGCAACCTTTAATTGCAGGGAAGAAAGCCTCATAGCAATAAATAGGCAGAATATAAAAAGGGTTCAAAGGCATTTAGCCTATGAACCCTTAGAAATAACCGATTGATTAAACTTAATTTAGTCCCAGTTTAAAATCACTTTTCCTGATTGCCCTGAACGCATGACATCAAAGCCCTTTTGGAAATCATCAATGGAAAACTCATGAGTAATGATTGGTGATAAATCAAGACCAGACTGTACTAAAGTCGCCATCTTGTACCACGTTTCAAACATCTCCCGACCATAAATTCCCTTGATAAACAATCCCTTGAAAATCACTTGGCTCCAGTCTGTTGCCATCGATGCTGGAGGGATACCTAACAGAGCAATTCTGCCGCCATGATTCATGGTGTCTAGCATGGTTTGGAAAGCGGCTGGCGCCCCTGAAACTTCTAACGCCACATCAAATCCTTCTTTCATCCCCAGCTCATTCATCACATCTTTAAGGTTTTCACGGCTCACATTCACCGCACGTGTTACACCCATTTTCTTTGCTAATTCAAGACGATAATCGTTCACATCGGTGATCACCACATGACGAGCGCCCACGTGTCGGCAAACAGCCGCCGCCATAATACCAATGGGACCTGCACCAGATACCAGCACATCTTCCCCGACTAAATCAAAGGACAGCGCTGTATGTACCGCATTACCAAATGGGTCAAAGATCGATGCTATTTCATCTGGGATATTGTCAGGAATTTTAAACGCATTAAACGCAGGGATCACTAAGTACTCAGCGAAACACCCTGGGCGATTGACACCTACGCCAATCGTGTTACGGCACAAGTGGGTACGCCCTCCACGGCAATTTCGGCAATGACCGCAAGTGATATGCCCTTCGCCAGAAACGCGGTCACCAATTTTAAATCCTTTAACTTCCTGCCCAATCTCAACAATTTCCCCTATATATTCATGACCTACCACCATGGGGACGGGAATCGTTTTTTGCGACCATTCATCCCAATTGTAGATATGAACATCCGTCCCACAAATCGCGGTTTTACGGATTTTAATCATCACATCATTGTGTCCCAGTTCCGGTTTCGGAACATCTGTCATCCATATACCTGGTTCTGCTTTTAATTTGGACAGTGCTTTCATAGGCGACCTTTTATTTATGGCTACATTAATTTTATGGCTCAATTAATTTCGTAACTAAATTAATTGGAGTTTTTTGCCAATACGGGTGAATGCATCAACAGCGTGTAAAATATCCTCCTCACTGTGAGCCGCAGACATTTGCGTGCGAATTCGCGCTTGTCCTTGCGGAACAACAGGATAGAAAAACCCTGTTACATAAATACCTTCTTTTAATAACTCAGAAGCGAATTCCTGTGCCACTTTGGCATCACCTAACATCACAGGAATGATGGCATGGTCAGCGCCCGCTAAAGTAAAACCAGCAGCAGACATTTTTTCTCTAAATAACACCGCATTACGCCATAATTTTTCACGACGCTCTTTTCCATCGGTCATCATATCGATCACCTTAATCGAGGCGGCGACAATGGCTGGCGCAAGAGAGTTAGAAAATAAATAAGGGCGAGAGCGCTGACGTAACCACTCAATCACCTCTTTTTTGGCAGCAGTATAACCACCTGATGCGCCACCCAATGCTTTTCCTAATGTGCCAGTAATAATGTCAACGCGCCCCATCACTTTACAGTACTCATGGCTACCGCGACCATTTTCACCAACAAAACCAACCGCATGAGAGTCATCAACCATCACTAATGCGTTATACTCATCCGCAAGATCACAGACTGTTTTTAAATCCGCAATCACACCATCCATCGAGAAAACGCCGTCAGTGGCAATCAAAATATGGCGTGCCCCTGCGGCTTTAGCTTCTTCAAGACGTTGCTTTAATTCCGTCATATTGTTATTGCTGTAACGGTATCGCTGGGCTTTACATAAGCGAACACCATCAATAATAGATGCATGGTTTAACGCATCAGAAATAATTGCATCCTCAGGTCCTAACAGCGTTTCAAACAGTCCGCCATTCGCATCAAAGCAGGATGAATATAAAATCGCATCGTCCATTCCAAGGAAATCCGCAATTTTCTTTTCAAGAACTTTATGGCTATCTTGGGTTCCACAAATAAAGCGCACTGATGCCATACCAAAACCGTGGCTATCCATTCCTTGTTTTGCAGCTTCAATTAATGCGGGATGATTGGCTAAGCCTAAATAGTTATTTGCACAAAAATTAATAACGCGCTGCCCACCTTGGATTTCAATATCCGCATCTTGAGATGTCGTTATAATGCGTTCATGTTTAAACAAGCCCTCAGCTTCTATTTGCACCAATTGTTGTTTAATCTGCTGGTAAAATTGTTCTGACATGATTTGTTCCTGTAAAGAAGTTGTTTACAGAGTTTAATTATAGTCACTAGAACTAGCGATATCTGGTGAGCAAATAAGTTAAGTTTGTAGACAAGATCACGATAATTCCCTTTAAAGAGGTATGACAACTAGGACAATTATCTGGTCGATATACTGTTGTCTGCACAAAGAGGTGTTATTATAGACCCCAATTTTATATCCCATTTATTCTTAACCCACTTGAGGTATTCACGATGATCGTAGTCACTGGCGGAGCTGGTTTTATTGGCAGCAATATTATTAAAGCTCTGAATGAAATAGGTCGCACCGATATTCTAGTGGTTGATAACCTGAAAGATGGTACTAAGTTTGCCAATCTCGTTGATCTCGATATCGCCGATTATATGGATAAAGAAGACTTTATCGTGAGCGTGATTGCTGGTGATGATTTTGGCGATATTGATGCCGTTTTCCATGAAGGTGCTTGTTCATCCACCACTGAGTGGGATGGTAAGTACATCATGGACAACAACTATCAATTTTCTAAAGAGCTACTGCATTACTGTTTAGAGCGTGAAATTCCATTCTTATATGCTTCTTCTGCTGCTACTTACGGTGGACGTAGCGATAATTTCATCGAAGAACGCGAATTTGAAAAACCGCTGAACGTATACGGCTACTCTAAATTCCAATTTGACCAATATGTTCGTAACATCATGCCGGAAGCGCAATCGCAAGTCTGTGGTTTCCGCTATTTCAACGTATATGGACCAAATGAAAACCATAAAGGCAGCATGGCAAGCGTGGCTTATCACTTAAATAAACAGATTAATGAAGGACAAAATCCCAAACTGTTTGAAGGAAGTGAGACTTTCCGCCGTGACTTTATTTATGTCGGTGATGTTGCTGCCGTAAACTTATGGTTCTGGGAAAACAACGTTTCAGGCATTTTTAACTGTGGCACAGGTCGTGCAGAATCTTTCCAAGCGGTAGCCGATGCAGTGACTGCATTCCATAAAGATAAAAATGTGGCGATTGAATACATTGAATTCCCAGAGAAATTAAAAGGTCGCTACCAAAGCTTCACGCAAGCGGATCTCACTAAACTACGTGCTGCTGGCTATACTGCACCGTTTAAAACGGTTGCCGAAGGCGTCACCGAATATATGCAATGGCTGAATAAGGACGCGTAATCCTCATTTATGAAAATATTGGTGATCGGTCCCTCGTGGGTAGGGGATATGATGATGTCCCAGAGTCTTTATCGCACGATCAAGGCGCTGCATCCTCATGCTCAAATTGATGTTATGGCACCAGACTGGTGCCGTCCCTTGCTGGCAAAAATGCCCGAGGTATCTGAAGCCATTTCCATGCCATTAGGGCATGGAAAGTTAGAAATTGGCGAACGTCGCCAATTAGGTATCACATTGCGCAAAAATGGCTACAATCAGGCGATTGTTTTACCGAACTCGTTAAAGTCTGCATTGGTTCCTTTCTTTGCCAAAATAGCCAAAAGAACTGGATGGCGTGGTGAAATGCGCTATGGGTTGCTCAACGATTTACGCCCATTAAATAAACAAGCATTTCCGTTGATGGTTCAGCGCTATGTCGCATTGGCGTATGATAAACAACGTATTAAATCAGCCGAAGATATCCCTGCGCCTATTTTATGGCCGAAATTAGTCACGGATAAACAACACGTTGATGAAACCGTTCGCCAGTTCAATATTGATTCTTCTCGCCCCATTATTGGTTTTTGCCCAGGTGCGGAATTTGGTCCAGCCAAACGTTGGCCACACTACCACTATGCCGCTCTTGCCGAAAAATTGATTAGTGAGCAAGGCTATCAAGTGCTGTTATTTGGCTCTCAAAAAGACCATGACGCAGGTGAAGAGATCCGTCAAAGTTTAACTGACAGTGCTCGCAATTCATGCCTTAATTTTGCTGGGAAAACGTCATTAGAACAAGCGGTTAACCTTATTGATTCTTGCCAAGCCGTGGTGAGCAATGACTCTGGTCTCATGCACGTTGCTGCCGCACTGGGTAAACCACTCGTCGCTTTGTATGGACCAAGTAGCCCAGACTTCACTCCCCCACTAACAGATAAAGCGGAAGTGATACGCCTCATCACGGGTTATCACAAAGTCCGTAAAGGTGATGGCGAGAGTGGTTATCATCAAAGTTTAATCGATATTCAACCTCAGATGGTACTTGATGCCCTTACACGTTTAAATATAGGTATTAAATAATGAGAGTGTTATTAGTAAAAACATCATCTATGGGAGATGTTTTACACTCTCTGCCTGCATTGACAGATGCGCAGGCTGCGATACCAGATATTCAGTTTGATTGGGTGGTTGAAGAGGGATTTGCTCAAATTCCCACATGGCATAGTGCTGTAAACAAAGTGATTCCTGTCGCCATTCGCCGTTGGCGAAAAAATTGGTTTTCTGCACCCATTCGAGCTGAACGTGCAGAATTTCGTCGCCAATTACAAGAAACGCACTACGATGCGATTATCGATGCACAAGGGTTACTTAAAAGTGCATTGCTAGTGACTCGTCTCGCTCATGGTCCTAAACATGGTTATGATCGCCATAGTATTCGAGAACCGATCGCCAGTTTCTTCTACGACCATCGTTATTCCATTAGTAAACAGCAGCATGCTGTAGAGCGTATTCGCCAGTTATTTGCCAAAAGCCTTGGATACAGCTGCCCCACAACGCAAGGTGATTACGCGATTGCTCGCCACTTTTCGCAATCCAGTCACGAAGCTGTCGCACCTTATGTGGTGTTTTTACACTCGACCACGCGTGATGATAAGCATTGGTCTGAGTCTCATTGGCGTGAACTTATTCAGTTAATGAAAGAAACTGGACTGAAGGTGAAGCTCCCATGGGGTGCAGAACATGAACGCCAACGCGCAATGAGGTTAGCAGAGGATTTTGATTTTGTTGAAGTTTTACCAAAATTAACGCTAGCACAAGTCGCACAACAAATTGCGGATGCTAAAGCGGTAGTTTCTGTTGATACTGGTTTAAGCCATTTGACTGCGGCCTTAGATAAACCAAACTTCACTCTATTTGGTCCCACCGATCCAGGCTTAATTGGTGGTTATGGGAAGGGACAAAATGAGATAAAAAGCGCGGATAAATGTATGGATAGCATTACAGCCAATACTGTTTTTCAGCAATTAAGTGCCTATCTTTAAACTACCTGTTCTAGCTTCCCATCTACAGTATGGGATCCAAAAAAATGAAGCGGTCATTTGACCACTTCATTATTTCTCAATACAGAAGAAGATTGCTATTTTTTCTCGGGCGCGATAAATCCAAAACACATGGTTTTCGGCTCAGCATCCGGTTCAGAACGATAAACGACATCTTCTTTCTCAATCGTAAACTGTGGCCAGAATTTACGTACTTTCGCAAAATCTTCATGTGCACAATCATCATATTTACGACCTAATAAAATAGCACCATGTTCACGAATTTCTGCTTCAGTAATATCACGGTTATACACATTTGGTGGCATATGATTTTCTAGCGTCCACGGCTGAATAACATGTGGTCTATCTTGAGCATAGATAATAAACCATTGATGCAAGTTATCCTCTCCGCCGACATATTTCACTGGTGTGCCATAACGCTGGTACCAACGCTGCTCGCCTTCAGCAATTAAGGTTTTCACCCCAATGAACTTTTGACCAGCGCCACGAATATTTCCTGCTTGAACAATCAAGTAGCCCAGAATCATCAATACGCCAACCACTACTAAACCAATTAATGGTTTTTTCAGAGATTTCTTTGGCATTACCGTGATTGAACCAACAAACAAAGGTGCACATACCATCATAAATGGTTGTAGCCATTCCGTAATTCGTCCGCCATCATGGAACGAAAACCAACCGTAAATAACCGCTAATGGAAATAAAATAATAAAGTTTGCCATGCGATTAGATAATGCTTTTGGCCAACCAATTTTTCCACCACAACAATACAAAATAATGGCTGCAATGATCAGTGGATAAAACACACTTAATGCGGCTTCAGTCGTATGTAAATTAAAACCAGGATCAATTTGCGAACCTACCCATTTAAAGGCAGAAAAATCACTCTCTATTAGCCAGAATAAGTTTGGCAGTATCATAGCAAACCAAAGTGCTATCGCGAGATAAAATACCGGATGGCGGTAGCTTTGGCGGGCTTGCTTCACAAATACAGTTAGCAAGAACACTGAACCAACTAAGGCTAATGTAGAATATTTCCCCATCGTAGCGAGGCCTGCAACCAAAGCAAACGGTAGCCACCACAGCGGGTTATCTTCAACAGAGCGAAGAAAAAAGTAGAGTACCCACGGCCAGAGTGTTACTAAAATATAGTTATCATTATAAGGAATGATATCGAAGTTAATAACACCAGATAAATTCATCATCAGCATCGCAAACCATGCAAGGTCTCGACGCCCGGTTAATCGATACGCTAATTTCCATACCCCGAGTAGCCCAAATGCAATACCGACAAAATGGCTAAAGTACCAATAGAAACTATAAGAAATACCCAGATGGATGGCTGGCCACATCATCATGCCCACGAACCAAGGGTTTTTTGGCGACCCCCATTCACCATTCATTCCCCAGTTCACCGCTTCGACGGTATCATAGGGAACCGTTGGGTCAAAAAAGAAACTCGCAAGGATCCAGGCGATGGCATAGCCAATGATCCAAAGATACAAATACTTATTTGAGGCTGGTTGATTGGTAGTTGGCATTCTTTTTTCAGCGAAATTTATCAATAAAGTTAAAGGGAAATACGCATTATTTTATCTCGAGATTTAGAGGATGCCCCCTAACTCGAGCGAGTATGCAAAAATGTGACTGGATAGTTTACTATACTTTAAACAAAATAATTAGAAATGAGAGAAATTGTCATTACTCATTATAGTAATATTCAAGTTAACAATATTTTTGCTAAATATTATTGTTCTCTTGGGGGTAAATAAGGCTGTAGTAATTTCAGTAAGCGTTGTAATGCGCCTTGGTTTTCATGCAATACTTCAGCCGCATGACGACCATAATACAAGCGGTAATCTTCATCAGACAATAAGCTCGTAACCGCTTGAGCCATGGATTCACTGTCTGTTACGGTAATCAGTCCATCAGCTTGAATGAGCTTCGCGCAAATATCTTTAAAATTAAAGGTATGCGGTCCCATTAAAACTGGTAGTGCATGAGCCGCGGCTTCTAAGGGATTATGCCCGCCAGTTTCGACTAAACTGCCACCAACAAAAGCAATATCTGCAATTCCATAAAGCAGCATAAGCTCCCCCATGGTATCACCAATAACGACTTGCGTTTCTGGAGATGGGATAGCGCCACTACTACGTCGAATAAAACTGAGTCCAGCCTTTTGCGTCAACTCTTCCGCTTTAGCAAAACGCTCAGGGTGCCTTGGGACTAAAATTAACAATAAATTAGGAAACTTTTGCAGCAATTGTTGATGTGTCTGTAAAACAATGGCTTCTTCACCTTCATGGGTGCTCGTCGCAATCCACACAGGTCGGTGTGCCGCCCACTGTCTGCGTAATGTAATGGCTTTAACCGCCAGTTCAGGGGTAACGGAAATATCAAATTTTAAGCTTCCCGTCACTTCTAACTGCTTACGCCTTAATCCTAATTGAATAAAACGCTCACCATCTTCTTGATGTTGAGCCGCAACCATCGTGACGTTTTGCAGCATACGTTTCACGAAGCTACCTAGTTTTTGGTAACCCGCGGCTGAACGTTCAGATAATCGAGCATTGGCGATCACTAATGGAATATTTCGCTTATGCAGTTGGTTGATCATATTGGGCCATAATTCCGTTTCCATAATAATGACCAACTTAGGGTCAACTTGTTTAAGAAAACGGTTCATTGAACCCGGTAAATCATAAGGTAGGTAAACGTGGCTGATATCATCGCCAAAAGCAGACTGGACGCGCTCCGAGCCTGTTGGAGTCATTGTAGTGACAGTGATAGGGAGTGATGGATAGTGATGGCGTAATGCGCGAACTAGAGGCACAGCCGCAAGAGTTTCCCCCACCGAGACTGAGTGCAACAAGATACCTTTCGGAACGACTTTTCCGCTACAAAAGCCATAACGTTCCCCCCAGCGTTTACGATACGCAGGCGCTTTACGGCTACGCAGTAATAAGCGTATCCAAATTAGTGGCTGGATGAGATAAAGAAGTACCTGATATACACGCAATAGCATTCGATCTGATTCACTTACCAAAATTGGCGGTATCTTACCATAAACCATTACTGAAAGTGTGTAGAATCTGTGCCTAAAATTAGACTTAAAATAAATGTATACCTATCCGTGCTTGTTGCAACAGAACCCAATTGCCGTTAATGTGGATTTCACCGTCACTTATTCATCTTTATATATTAGAATAAGCACTAATAAACAACGAGATAGCAATATTATGAACCATAAAGCTATTTATCCGGGCACCTTTGACCCGATTACCTCTGGGCATGTTGATATCGTAACCCGCGCCGCCGCAATGTTTGATCATGTCCTACTCGCTATCGCAAATAGCCAACGCAAAAGCCCTATGTTTAATTTGGAGGAGCGCGTTGAACTGGCAAAGCAAGTAACCGCTCATTTGGATAATGTGGAAGTTGTTGGTTTTTCAGAGTTAATGGCAAGCTTTGCCCAAAAGCATGGTGCGAATATTTTAATTCGTGGAGTGCGCTCAGTCGCGGATTTTGAGTATGAATGGCAGCTAGCCAATATGAACCGCCACTTTGTTCCCGATTTAGAAACCGTGTTTTTACTCCCATCACAAAGTTTGTCTTTCGTTTCATCCTCTTTAATTAAGGATGTTGCGCTTCATGATGGGGATATTTCGTCGTTTTTACCGCCGGTTGTCGCCGAGGCCATGCTGAAAAAGCTCAATAAAATCTAGCAGTTACTTCTGACATTGAGGGCAATAAAAGGTTGTCCTCTGCCCTTGTTTAATGCTTTCAATCGGTGTTCCACATAAAGAGCATGGCTCACCTTTTTTCCCATAAACAAACAACTCTTGGGCAAAATAACCAGGCTTCCCATCTGACTGTAAGAAGTCTTTCAGAGTCGTTCCACCTTGCTCTATCGAACGTTGCAGCACTTTTTTAATCTGTGTCACGAGTTCAGTGATTTCATTGAGTGTCAGTGTGTTCGTCAATTTTTCTGGTGAGATTTTTGACGCAAATAGCGCTTCGTTAGCATAAATATTTCCCACCCCAACAACCACTTTGTTATCCATCAACCACGGCTTAACCGCAACTTTACGTTTTGCCGCTAAATCAAATAAATACTGAGGGTTAAATTCATCTGAGAGAGGCTCAGGACCTAAGTGGGCAAGCACAGAGCTGGATGCTAAATCCTCACACCAAAGCCATGCACCAAAACGTCGAGGGTCGGTATAACGCAAAACTTTTCCATCACCTAAAATAAGGTCTACATGGTCATGTTTTTCTTCTGGAAGTTCTTCGGTTAAAATCCTGACACTACCAGACATGCCCAAGTGGACAATAATCCATCCTTTGCGCAGCTCAATCAGCAAATATTTTGCCCGGCGTTGGACACTTAGCACGGTTTCATCAGATAAACGTTTGATTTGTTCACTGACCGGCCAACGTAAACGTTCATTACGCACAATCGCATAACTAATTGTATTACCAACCAAATGAGGCTCAATACCTCGGCGACTGGTTTCAACCTCGGGTAGTTCTGGCATGGTGAGCTCCAATCTCTCTTATATAAATTCAATCATTTCTTCTAAGTTGAATTC
>NZ_JAMPSW010000061.1:0-23439 GCF_028484855.1 Providencia sp. PROV033
TAAAAAAGCGCCAGTCTGCAATAACTGGCGCTTTTAAATGTCTGATAATTTCAATTTTAACTAATAGTATCCTTTATGAGCCTGCTGATCTTTATAGATTTGCTGGTTCTCTTTAATGGTGTTGTACACTGTTCCCTCATAAGGATCCTGCTTTGGTGGTTCCCGCATTTGTCCACCTGAACTTGAGCACCCAGCAACCAGCAGTAGCAACGAAGCTGTCATTAATCTTTTCATCCGCATCTTCCTATTGATTAAATGAATTTAATCATAACATGCAGATAATATTATTCGGTCAGCATCAATAAAAATCAAAATTCTATTTAAGTAATATTTACTCGCCACGCGTCACAAATGCGAGGGCTTGCTCAACCACAGAGAGATCTGCGCCTTGTTTATGAGCATTTTCACTTAAATGACGACGCCACTGGCGAGCCCCTGGAATACCTTGGAAAATCCCTAACATATGGCGAGTCATGTGCCCTAAATAAGCGCCTTTAGAGAGCTCATTTTCGATATACGGATACATACTGCGCACCGCCGCAACACTATCAACAATAGGCATATTTTCATCAAACAATTGATTATCTACTGCGGTTAAAATAGACGGATTTTGATACGCTTCGCGCCCAACCATTACACCATCCAAATATTTTAAATGCTCTTTAGCTTCTTCAAGGGTCTTAATTCCGCCATTTATCGCCATCGTTAAATGAGGAAAATCACGCTTTAATTGATATACCCGCGGGTAATCTAATGGTGGAATTTCACGGTTTTCTTTCGGGCTTAAACCTGATAACCACGCTTTACGTGCATGGATAATAAACATCTCACAGTCACCTTTTGTAGAGACTGTATCGATAAATTCACATAAGAATTCGTAACTATCTTGCTCATCAATCCCAATACGCGTTTTCACCGTAACAGGGATAGAAACCACATCACGCATCGCTTTTACACAGTCTGCCACCAGCTGAGCATCCGCCATCAAGCACGCGCCAAAACGACCATTCTGTACGCGATCTGATGGGCAACCGACGTTTAGGTTAATTTCATCGTAACCGCGTTCTTCGGCAAGTTTGGCACATTGAGCGAGTGCGACGGGGTCACTGCCCCCTAATTGTAAAGAGACAGGATGCTCTTCTTCACTGTAAGCTAGGTAATCACCTTTGCCATAAATAATCGCACCTGTTGTCACCATTTCCGTATACAACAACGTATTTTTCGTTAATAAGCGATGGAAGTAACGGCAATGACGGTCGGTCCAATCCAGCATTGGCGCAACCGAAAAGCGGTTAAGGTTTTTGTAACCACCAATTGTTGATGGTGTATTTTGTTCTATCGTTTGATTTTGTTGCATGTTGGTCTTTTGGCGTTGATATCGAATTTAAGGCTTATGCTGTTGTGAAATAGCAAAAGAAAGCCGCATTTTAACAGCTGGCTTTCTTTTGTCATAATAAACTGTACGGATCATTTTCGAGGAATTAAGCAACTTTCTGGGATTTTTGTTTTAATAATGATCTATCGATATTCAACTCATTAAAAAGCAAGAAGAAGTTGGCTGGATTTCAACCTCATGGGCTCATGGTAAATACTTTATAAAATGCAATGCCTGTGCCAACAATAATTCCAATAAACCATTTTAAATTAGCGGATTGCATATCCTTAATCTGGTTAAGAACTGATTGTTCTGATCTCAAAATAGACTGAACTAATATATTATATTTATCATCTATCTTTTCTTGCAAAGCATCGCATCGAATATCCATTCTTGCTTGCAAAGCACTACACCGTTCATCCATTTTTTCTTGCAAAGCACTACATCTCTCATCCATCCTTGTTTGCAAAGCATCACATCGTTCATCCATTTTTGTTTGTAAGGCATTACACCGTTCATCCATCTTCTCTTGCAAAGTGTTGCATCGCTCATCCATTTTTATTTGTAAAGCATCTATTTTTTCTTGCAACACACCACACCTATCATCCATTCTTGCCAAAGCAGAATCATGCTTATCATCCAGTTTTTCCTTCAGAATTTCATGATTGCTATCTACTTTATTCGTGATATTCGTTATGTGATTTTCTAGTGTGACTTTGAGGGTATTGTAAGCCCCCATCCCTTGGATAACCCATTGCAGTTGTGCGCTCTCAGGTAATGCCTTTTCCGGTTGTTGACCTTCTTACATGTAAGGTTCCTTATGCGTTTCATGAAAAAATAGAAAATATGTACGTTCCAATACTTTCTTATTTTCTGAATATAACGCATATAGAAAAACACTTTTTCTGAATAAAAATTAGCAAGCTAATCATTTAGCCAACAAGAATAAACAGACTGGAACCTGACGCCCTTTTTATCAACAATAAAAAAGGCGCTTCTGGTTTATATTTTTTGGAGGGAAACTTGACCGAAAGTCATAAAAATCAGTGTGCTGCCTGCAACGCCGCGATAAACACCTTGCTGCTCATTCAACTCACATGCCAGTGCCGCCAACTGCCATGCATCATACTCTTCGATATCGCTCACACGGGAAGTCAGCAAGCTATTATCTTGCCGTTCACCGTAAGCTTTAACCACAATTGCATCTCGCATTAATGACTCTTCAATGGAGCTATTAGCCCAGCCCCACATCCAGCTACCCACATGTTGGTCATATGTCCCAATAATTTGCACTGGTGCAGTGGCCATCACATTATCTGGCGCATGAAAAATAATGGTGCCTTCATCTTGATCCACCGACCAACTGGCTTCGTCCAGTTTCCAATTATCACAATGGAACTGGTTTTTCAGTTGCAGGGAATTCATGCTGCGTTCGATTAATGACTCGTAAGGCATCTGTTCTAATTCACTATTCATGTTAAATACAATCCCATTAACCAATATTTTTCAGTGCGTCGATGACCATTTGCCAAAACTTGTCGCGGTCTAATTTTACCGCTACCTGCGTGTGGCAATCCGCTGGGGCTGGATGGCGAAAATCTGCCACAGTCATTCCAAGCGTGAGTGTTCCCGTCAATTCAATATCCACAGGGACTTTCTGCGTGGTCATGACGGAAGGGTCAATAACATAGGCAACCGCGCAAGGATCATGCACTGGCGGCGCATCAAAACCTTGTGCCTGTTTGTACATTTTCCCAAAGAAATCCAATAATTCGACAACAAACTGCGAACATTGCGTATCAATTTGAGCGATTTTTGCGACCACATCTTCAGTTGCCAATGCTTGATGAGTTAAATCTAATCCAACCATCGTCAGAGGCCATTTCTCATTGAAAACAATGTGTGCAGCCTCAGGGTCAATCTTGATATTGAACTCAGCTACTGGGCTCCAGTTTCCTACATGGTAACCGCCCCCCATCAGCACGACCTCTTTCACTCGTTCAACTATCCGTGGCTCCAATCTTGCTGCTAAAGCGATATTGGTTAACGCACCGGTGGGAACCAGCGTAATGGTTTTTGGCGGGTGGGACATAATGGTATCAATGATCAGATTCACTCCGTGACGCCCATCTAATGACAGCGTTGGCGTCGGTAACTCTGGGCCATCTAATCCAGAGTCTCCGTGAATATCCGGTGCAACTTCCACTTCTCGCACTAAGGGACGTGCGGAGCCTGCCGCAAAAGGAATGCCGCGAATATTCGCCATTTCAGCGATTGCGAGTGCGTTGCGGGTGACTTTTTCAAGGGTTTGGTTGCCTGCAACCGTGGTGACGGCGAGTAAATCGATGTCTGGATTACCGTAAGCCAGTAGCATAGCGATAGCATCGTCATGCCCAGGGTCACAGTCGAGAATAATCTTTTTCGTCATAGGGTTGCCTTATCGTCAATCGGGATCCACATTTGCGGATCCCAATTTAACTATCTCATTCGGCAAAATCTATGCGTGATGTCTGAATACGAATAAATTTATTTCAAAACATGCGCATACACGCGTTTTGGTCCATCTTCATTTTTCGAGATATAGACACCTTGTAACTCTGGCGCAAAACCGGGTAACGCATTAATTCCGGTCTCTAACGCCTTAAAGTATTGCAAGACTGGACCCGCCCACACTTCCCCCGGCACAACACACAGTACTCCTGGTGGATAAGGTAATGCCCCTTCTGCGGCAATACGCCCTTCTAACTCATCCAGCGGCAATAGTTCCACATTGCCACGAATAAACTCAACATGAGCCTGTTGTGGGTTCATTTTGACTTGTGGAAAATGCGCCTTACGGAACATCTCTTTTTGTAGCTGCTTAATATTGAAATCTACGCTCAATTGATGCATTTCTTGGCATAATCGACGTAAAGTGTAACCTTGATACTGATCTTGATAACGCTGATACACTGAAGGTAAAACGTCTTCCAATAACGCATCTTCATCCAAAAGTTGTTCAAATCGTACTAGGTGGGACACCAACAACTCGAGCTTTTCACGAGATTCAGCAGGTGTTAGCAGGAATAGAATCGAGTTTAAATCACATTTTTCAGGGATCACACCATGTTCACGCAGAAAATGCGCCAAAATCGTGGCAGGCACCCCGAAAGATTCATACTCCCCACTTTCGACATCAATCCCCGGTGTCGTCAGCATCAGCTTGCAAGGATCAACGAAATATTGATCTTGCGCGTAGCCATCAAAGGCATGCCAACGCTCTTTAGGGATAAAATTAAAAAAGCGCTGCTCCGACGCAATTTGTTCGGTTGGATATTCATGCCACGGCTTGCCATCCACGAGCTCAGGCACAAACGGCCTAAAGTGACGGCAGTGTTGAATAATGGATTTGCGTACCTCAATTCCTTGCCTCACACACTCCATCCACATCATTTCTCCCGCCGCACCTTGGTGCATACGTGCGTTCACATCGAGTGAGGCAAATAGCGGATAAAACGGGCTAGTAGAGGCATGCATCATAAATGCGTTATTCAGCTTTTTATGGGAGACAAAGCGATCCTGTCCTTTGATATGATTATCTTTTTTATGGATCTGTGAAGCTTGCGAAAAACCAGCTAACTGCTTGTGAACAGATTGCGTCACCATGATGCCGGGATCATTTTCATTCAATTCCAGCAATAAAGGCGAGCATTGGCGCATCATCGGAATAAACTGTTCATAACCCACCCATGCAGAGTCAAATAGAATGTATTCGCAAAGGTGCCCAATTTTATCCACCACTTGCCTTGCGTTGTACACCGTGCCGTCATAGGTGCCAAGCTGGATCACGGCAAGGCGAAACGGTTTTTCAAGCTGCGCTTTTTCTGGCATCACGTCGTTTACCGCATTACGCAGATAGCTTTCGGTAAAACAATGAGCATCAATCCCGCCAATAAAACCAAATGGGTTACGTGCCGTTTCTAGGTAAACGGGTGTTGCCCCCGCTTGGATCAGGGCGCCATGATGGTTAGATTTATGGTTATTGCGGTCAAACAGCACTAAATCACCTGGTGTTAATAAGGCATTCAGCACCACTTTATTGGATGATGAAGTGCCATTCAGTACAAAGTACGTTTTATCCGCATTAAAGACTTTCGCGGCAAATTTCTGGGCTTCTTTTGCAGCACCTTCGTGGATCAGCAAATCCCCCATCGCCACATCGGCGTTACACAAATCAGTACGAAAGAGGTTTTCACCGTAGAATTGATAAAACTGCTCGCCAGTTGGGTGGCGACGGAAAAATTGTCCGCCTTGGTGCCCTGGGCATGCAAATGTCACATTATGACCCGCGGCGTAGTCCATCATGCGTGCAAAAAATGGCGGTAATAACTGCTCAAGATATTGGTTTGCAGCATCACGTAACTGGCGGCTATTTTCTTCACGCGCAGCAGGTGCTGGCGGTAAGAGCGCGGTTAAATAATCAGGTATTGAGGCATTGTCCGGTAGCTGTTTATCACTAATGACAAACAGCGGAATACTGAGTTTACTGTCAGCAACTCTCTTCCACAGTCCTTGGTTGGCATCTTGTTCAGAAAGCACAACCGCAGCAATATTATTTAACTGTGCATCGCGAATATCTACCCACTGGAAATGACCGGTAAAATAGATAGCGACCCCCTGGCTACATGCCACATTGATTTTCTTCATAGCAGTCTGGCTCTTGGTTAGCTGAGGTAAAGAGGGGCTCAATATACTTGATAGATACTGAGATTGAAATAGTCAGAATTAATGCAAAATTATTCAGTTTTGCCTAGGTTAAATATTTTTTATAACTCACTGGTTAATCGCATAAAAATTTAAGCGCAGACAGGCTGGCTTTTTAAGCATAAACCATAAAAAATAAATTATTTGCAGATTAACCGACCGAAACAAACACTCTCAGTAGTGAATCAGTCGGTTAACTGTCGAGGATAACGAGGTTACTTGTTTCTTTCCACATACAGCGTTTGAGATGGATACGCAAAGTCCGCATTGTGGCTTTTTACTATCTCAATAATTTTCAAGTAAACCGCTTGCTGAGCATCTAACCATTCCGCCCAAACCGTCGTTTTGGTGAAACAATACACCATAATATTCAGGGAAGAATCGGCAAACGCATCGAAATAAACCAATATTGTTTGCCCAGTATCGATGTTCTCATCTTGCTTCAGCATTGTACGGATATCGTCCACAATCGCACTGATCTTGTCGGCATCCTCATAACGTAAACCGATTTCCGTTTTTATTCGTCGATTGGTCATTCGTCCTGGGTTTTCAACACTAATAGAGGAAAACAGTGAGTTGGGAATATACAGCGGGCGATGGTCAAAAGTGACAATCTTAGTGATGCGCCAGCCAATCTCCACCACCGTACCTTCGATATTTCTATCCGGTGAACTGACCCAATCTCCTATATTGAACGGACGATCAAAGTACAGCATGATCCCAGAGAAAAAGTTACTCAGGATATCTTTACCCGCCATACCGATAGCGATACCGCCAATGCCGCCAAATGCCATTAATCCTGATAGGCTCATGCCAAAATGTTCGCCAAATAACAGTATAATAATGACAATGACGGCGGTCTTAAACACTCGAGCAATGATACGTGCGGAGGTAGGGTCACTCCCTTTTTTAATCTGTTTCTTTTCAAGGCGGTTAACCAACTGAAAGAATTTTCGCGTGATAATTAATGCAATCACCGATATGGCAATTAAGTTAATTAGTGATGTCGAGATAAAGGTTAAATCAAAATCACTGGTTGCCATATCGATAGATTGTGCTGCCACTAGCACCATTACACATAGAACCATGGTCTGAATGCCATGCACCAAAATGCTTTTTCGCTTATGTTTATGTCGCTTATGTAAAACCTCGAAAAACAAATATAAGGCTAAACAAACGGCAATGATGGTCATGCCAATGGCATATTTTTCGAGTAGTGCTTCTATCATGTCTTATTGCCCTAAACTGACATTGAAAACTAATTTGCTGTGTAAAATATAACACTCTAAATAGTGAGTGAATAACTGCTAAGATAACAATTATTCACCTAGTTATCTCAATAATTATCAATTACTTTTTAGGTAATCCAATAATGAATAGCGCCTATTTTTCGCCTAAAGAGCAAGAGATCAACAATGTTCTATTGCTCTCCCCTCATCGCCGATATCTCTATTTTGTTGGCAAAGTTGCTGATTGGGAACAGGTTTGGACATTAGCTAACCATGATGGATTAGTGACCGCGCAGAATGATGACCACCACTTATTTTTACCGCTATGGGCTGCGAAAGAGTACGTAGAACTGTGTTTGACGGATGAATGGGCAGAATGTTATCCGCTACCGATGACACTAGAACATTTGATGACAGAAATCTTACCGGATATGGCAAGTGCCAATATTCAAACGGCAATCATGATGTTACCGAATGGGAAAAGCACTCCTATATTTGATGCACAAAGCTTACTTGATGACTTACAAGAAGAGTGTCAGCAATATGAATAAAAGGCTGCTCAACGGCAGCCTTAGTAAAAAAAATTTACTGCACTACACCCGTTGTCACCGTAAATTGACGGTTTTCTCCGGCTTCTAGCCAAATCAGCGTCTGGTTATTTTTAGCGGCAATAAACCCTTCAGGGCGACACGTTGCAGGTAACACAAAGGCCCCTACTTTTTGATCACCATTATATAAAATCCAGCGTGTCGCATAATTTAGCTCATTCGATTTAAAACGAGTTACAAAGGTATTGCCTGCTGGTGACCGCATTTTAAATTCAGGACTGGCAGTGTATTGGCTCAAATTATCCATAAAGAAGACAATCTCAGGGTCACACATCTGCGGCTGATTTAATTGATTTAGCGTCACCTCTCCAGACTTGAGCGCTTGGTTAAAATCGAGCCATTTTTGAGTTGGGTGTACATGCCCCGGAATAGACTCTCGCAACTTAATTGCCTGCTCAGGAATATTTTGCGTCAAGGTGGCATCATCCACATAGGCGTAGTTCATATGGCACATATATTGAAGCGGCATTGGTACAGACGCTAAGTTAGTCACTGACATGTGGATATCAAACAGTGCACTATCCGCATTTAATTGTACGGATGGCGCGGCACGATAATGGTGACCAAAGCCCATCACATACTCATATTCACCGCACACTTTAAGGCTGGTTTCAGTCAATTCAAGCCATGCGCTATCCATTGGTGCACAGGGCATTTCCCCGTGTAATGGGTGATTATCTTCTGGCGATGGGCAACCATTACTGATTAATCCAGAATGGAAAGCGAAGCAGCCATAGGTTTCAATTACGGTTGGAACAGGCTTGGGTTCTGAAAACATATTTTCCATTTTCAGATTTTGCCCGCAAAATTCAGCATCCCAAATCATCTGCCCTAAAAATGGCAAAATGGTTAAGTGCCCCTGCGAGTTTTCAACCCGCAGCCCTTGCACGCCAGATTGGTAAACAAAGGCGGAAACGGAAAACTGGCTATTTTTCAAAACTAAGGTCGGTTTTTCCGTAAATAAGCGTTTATGTAACGGGATAATTGTGTTCATTGTCATACTCACGGTTTGAAGTAAAGATGGGTAGGCACAGCGCCTACCCTGAGCAATAGCGAATTATTTGGCTTGTTGTTTCGCTTTAAAGCGACGTTCGCCGACGAAATAGATGCCCACGTAGACGAAGCACAGCATTGAGACTAAGAAAGAGAGTTGCAGAGAGTGAGTGATATCCGCGACATAGCCTTGGATTGCAGGTACAACTGCCGCGCCGACAATCGCCATCACAATCACTGCACCCGCCATTTCGGTATGTTCATTATCGACCGTTTCCAGCGTACCAGCATAGATAGTTGCCCAGCATGGTCCAAACAGAATGCTCACTAATACCGCCGCATACACTGCAGTGAAGCTCGGCATAAAGGCCACATACACCAGGAACAGCACACCAATAATCGAATAAATAATCAGTACTTTATCAGCGTTAAAGCGAGTCATTAAGATGTTGGCAATAAATTTACCAATAAAGAAACAGGCGAAGCTGTACACCATAAAGTTAGAGGCATCACGCTCGTTGATATCCCCCATTTCCAGCGCTAAACGGATGGTGAACGACCAAACAGCAACTTGCATTCCCACATATAGGAACTGGGCGATGATCCCTTTTCTAAAGCGACTGTTTTTAGCTAAATATTTTAAGGTATCCAGTGCAGAAGGACGTTTATGTTCCGCAGTTTCTGCCACTTTACATTTCGGGAATTTCGTCAGTAAAAACAGGATCATCACCACAACCAATACCATGATCATATAACGGTATGGTTCAAGGGTGTTTTCCAGCATGGCTAAACGGAATTCATGGATTTGAGTCGCATCCATTCCTGCCATTTGGCTTTGTAGGCTTTCCCCTTCTGAGAAAACTAAATATTTGCCCAGTAAAATCCCACCTGCGGCACCAATTGGGTAGAAGGTTTGGCTGATATTCAGACGCAGTGTCGCGTACTGTTTTGGACCGATCATGGAACTGTAAGTATTGGCTGCGGTTTCAAGGAAGCTTAAACCAATCGCGATAGCAAAAATCGCCGCTAAGAACATAGTGTAAGTTGCCATGTGTGATGCTGGGAAAAACATGGAACAACCCGCAATATACAAGATCAATCCGATCATAATCGCGTATTTATAACTGGTTTTTTTGATCACTAATGACGCAGGGATCGCAATCAAAAAGTAACCACCATAGAACGCGCTTTGCACTAATGCAGAAGCAAAGTTACTGAGTTCAAAGACGCTTTTAAACTGTGTGATTAAAATATCGTTCAATGCTGCTGCGCATCCCCAAAGCGGAAATAAGCAGGAAAGCAGGATAAATTGGAATATAGGTGTCTTATTCAGGTACCCATCAGGTAACTGAGTGATGTTCTTGATGTTCATAGTAACCCTTAATCGTTTTTATAATATTTTTAACCGGTTAAACGGGCTTTTTGCTCTAATGGCAACCTTCATTTCAACCGGTCATGCTCAACATCATTCAAATTCAGAGCAAATATTGTGGGTACAGGTAATGCTTCTGGCGCTTGAAAGATGGTTAGAACTAATTATTCAACTGCACAAACTCACTGAACTGCTCGATACTTGGATAAGAAGATTGCGTGCCTTTTCCTGTTACGCTGAAGGCTGAAAATAGAACCGCTTTTTTCATCGCTTCTTCGATGTTTCCGGTGTGAACATAGTAATGAGAGAAACAACCGATAAACGCATCGCCAGCACCACTAGTGTCAATTGCATTGACTTTGATAGCCGGAATAAATAACTCACTGTCGCGAGTCATCCATAGCGCACCTTTGTCGCCTAAAGTGACAATCAGGTTTTTCAGACCTTTGTCTAACAGGGATTGTGCGGCACGACGCACGTTATCCATGGTATCCACAGGCATGTTGGTCAGAATTTCTAACTCGGTTTCATTCGGTACAAAGAAATCACAACGACATGCGTAATCTAAATCCAGTGCGCGTTGTGCTGGTGCTGGGTTAAGTAACACAGGAATGTTGTGCTTATTACCGAAGGCAATCGCGTGGTAAACCGTTTCCAGCTGCACTTCCAGCTGCAATACGATCAGTTTGCACTTTTTCAGATCTTCCACAGCGCGGTCGATATCTTCTGGGGATAAAAACTTATTCGCCCCTTTAACAATCAAAATACTGTTAGACGAATTTTGGTTAACAAAAATCGGTGCCACACCGCTTGAGGTGCATGGTACTTTTTCTACATAGCGAGTATTGATGCCATAAGACTCAAGATTACGGATGGTGTTATCCGCAAAAATATCGTCTCCGACTTTGGTTAGCATAATCACTTTAGAGTTTAACTTTGCTGCGGCAACAGCTTGGTTTGCCCCTTTACCGCCACAACCGATTTTGAAGGCTGGGGCTTCGAGGGTTTCCCCTTCTTTTGGCATTTGATCAATGTAGGTGATCAAATCGACCATGTTTGAACCGATAACTGCTATATCCATGATGTCCCTCGTGTTAAATAAATCACATAATGATATAATCCTAACATTATCATGTTGCAAAAATATCATTTGTGATTAGGATCTCGAATAACGAATGATCAAGTGTTATATCTGCCACATTTCCTCATTCTTTGTTACCTATTCCACATCTATTCTGAAAACGTCATATAGGAAGGTTTAAAATGCAAGATTTAGCGAAATATATCGATCATACTTTATTGGCTGCTAACGCAACGGTTAATGATATCAAAACGTTATGTGCAGAAGCCGCACAATATCATTTTGCCTCTGTGTGTGTTAACACCGGCTATGTACCTTTAGCAAGTGAATGTTTAAAAGATAGCGATGTGATGGTGTGCTGTGTCGTAGGCTTCCCATTAGGTGCATGTTTAACAGAAGCTAAAGCATTTGAAGCCGCTGAAGCTGTTCGCCGTGGTGCCGATGAAGTGGATATGGTCATCAACGTTGGTATGCTAAAAAGTGGTGATTTAGACTTTGTTCGTCAAGATATTGAAGCCGTTTTTGCGGCTTGTGGTAAGGCAACACTGAAAGTGATCCTCGAAACTTGCCTGTTAACTGATGAAGAAATCACACAGGTTTGTGAAATTTGCCGCACAATTAACGTTGGATTTGTGAAAACTTCAACAGGATTCAGTACAATGGGTGCCACTGAGCATCACGTCGCTTTAATGCGTAAAGTGGTTGGCAATGAAATTGGCGTCAAAGCATCCGGTGGTGTACGTACGCGTGAAACCGCAATTAAGATGATTGAAGCTGGTGCTAACCGCGTTGGTGCAAGCGCGAGTGTCGCTATTGTGACTGGAGAAAATACCACTCCAAGTGACTACTAAACAACGGGGCGCGGTTCGTCCGCGCCATCATAAAAAGGATTGCAGGGTGATAGAAACTAAACAAAAAGAACGCCTTCGCCGATTAAGTGAATGTATTAAACGTTCAGGACGCATTCACCTTAAAGAGGCAGCGAGAATACTCGAAGTTTCTGAAATGACTATTCGTCGAGATCTCAATGCCGATACTGAAGGTCCCATTCCAATGTCACTGCTTGGTGGCTATATTGTTTCTGTCACTCAACCTGCCGCTTTAACTCCTCATGAGCCTCATGCCGATATTTTCACACCAGACCAAACTGAAGATCTGTATATTCCAAATCTAGCCGCCAGTATGGTCAGCGAAGACGATGTGATCTTTTTCGATAATGGCATTGAAATGGCCACCTTGATCGCCTTGATCCCTGAAGAGATAAGCTTTACTGGAATTTGTTACTCCCATAGCGTTTTCCTTGCTTTAAGCCAGAAAAAGAATGCTACCGCTCTGCTCTGTGGTGGGGAATATCGCCCCAAAAGTGACTCTTTTTACAGCCCAACATTGCCTTCTTTATTGGATTCCATCAACCCCAAAAAAGCGTTTATGTCCGCAACTGGCGTTCACAGTGCCTATGGGGTGACTTGCTATAATCTCGATGATTTACCGATGAAAAAGAAAGGCATGGAAAAATCGATTCGTAAGATTTTATTAGCGCCTTACAATCTGTTTGATGAAGTGGCGACGGCGAATATGGGAGAGTTATCTCAATTTGATGTGATTGTCACGAACCGGCAACTCAGTGATGAATACGAAACATACTGCCGTAATGGGTTTGTTAAAGTTATTTATTAGGCTGAGGTATTTCATCAAAACAAAATCGACACGTTTGAACCCGTGTCGATTTGTTTTCTCACTCAATTTTCACCGTCAAGTAATCTTCAGCTATCTGAGTTTCTGGAAATTCTGCTTGGCATTCCGCCAGTAAGCGAGGAAGATCAGCGGGTCCATAACGTCCGCTTAAGTGTGTGGCGATAAACCGTTTCACATTTGCTTGCTTAGCCAATTGCGCGGCTTGGCGAGTTGAAGAGTGCCCATGCTCATTGGCTTTCACCTCCAGCGCCACTTCTAGCGTGGTTTCATGCACCATCACATTAGCATTTTTAGCCAATAGCAACGCTTCTGGTGTTGGGGTGGTATCCCCAAAAATCGCGACCACCTTCCCTGCAACCGGCTCACCAAGGTAGTCAGCCCCATTCACGCTGCGGCCATCTTCTAGCTCAATAACTTCGCCCTTCTTCAGCGCCTGCATCCAAGGTCCGCGAGGGATCCCATCTTGCTCCAGTTTTTGCACATTTAGCGCCCCCGGTTTTGGATGTTCTTCAATACGATAGCCATAACATTCTACGCGGTGATCCAACCGATACGCTGTGACAACTAGCGCCCCATCATCAAATAACTCACCTGCTTCAATTTCTACAATTTCAAGAGGATAAGTCATGAAAGAGTCGCTCACTGATAAAACGATTTCCACATACTGCTTCAGGCCTTTTGGTCCATATAGCGTTAATGGGTCTGTGGCTCCTCCCATCGACCGGCTACAGAGTAATCCAGGTAAGCCAAAAATATGATCGCCGTGTAAATGTGTAATAAAAATCTTCTCGATTTTTGGGGTTTTAAAGGGGCTATTTAAGATTCGATGTTGTGTTCCTTCGCCACAGTCAAACAGCCAGTAACCTTTACGAATACCGACTAAATTTAATATTATGCTGGTGACATTGCGCTCTTTTGTTGGCACACCTGCGCTAGTACCCAAGAAAGTCAGTTCCATCGTTCCTCTATCTATCTCTTTGTTTTTGTTTTATTAAAATACAATTCCAAACTTTTCCAAAGTGGCTAGAGCTGTCTTTCTCAGCATCTTTTTACTGTTATCATTTTCGTCGTGACCACGTTTAGAAAATTTATAGAATTCATTGTTTTTCCAACGCACAAATTCAATTTCTTTTTAAGTCAAATCAATTCACAAGCCTATATCGAATACCCACCTCAGAATAGCCGCGTAAATTTTCGCCACTAGGAATAAATTGAATGAGCTCCTCTGTTTCGGCCGTTAAGCAAAAATTGGCTAACGGTTTTGTTATATTTACGGCTATTTGGTCATCTGCCATTATGCCTGTTATCCCAGCTTATGCAAAAATGTTGGATAACAAAGAGTTACCATCATTAGGTAGCGACCAAATCATCGATGAAAATAATACCGAACACTTAGCCGCTGAATACACTAAAACAGTTGGAACCTTCCTTTCACAAAAGAAAACGATGAAGGATCTGTCTCAGATAGCACAAGACTACGCACGAAATAAAGTTTCCAGTGAAGCGACAAAAGAGATTGAACATTGGTTATCCAAAGCAGGCAATGTCAAACTCAATATCGATTTTGATAAAAAATTCTCCATCAAAAATTCACAGTTTGACTGGTTGATCCCTTGGTATGACCAAGAAGATATCCTGCTATTCACCCAGCACACTCTTCATCGCTATGATGAGCGTTTTCATACCAATAATGGAATTGGCTTACGTTATTTTCATGAAAAAAGCACTATCGGTATGAACGCGTTTATCGATCACGATTTGTCTCACGCCCATACTCGCGTAGGATTAGGAGTGGAATACTGGCAAGACTATTTAAAATTAAATGCCAATAGTTATTTCGGTTTAACATCATGGAAAAGTGCCTCAGAATTAAATCACGATTTTAATGCTAAACCCGCTCATGGCTGGGATATACAAGTAGAAGGTTGGCTGCCAAATTACCCACACCTAGGTGGAAACCTAAGATATGAGCAATATTATGGCGATAGCGTTGCATTATTTGGAAAAACAAAACGTCAAAAAAACCCAAATGCCGCAACCATCGGTGCTAACTGGACGCCATTCCCATTATTCACATTAAATGCCAGTCATAAGCTTGGTAGTGAAAAACAAGTAGAGACCCAAGCCAAACTTCAATTTACGTGGACCTTTGGTAAAAACTTAGCTCACCATTTAGATCCAACCAAAGTTGCCGAGACCCGTCGTCTTTCCGGCAATCGTTATGATTTTGTAGAGCGCAATAATAATATTATTCTCAACTACCAAAAGAAAACCGTACTACACCTGTCATTACCGAGTAAAATTCAAGGGATAACAGGGCAGTCCGTGCCGCTAGTCAAATCTTTCACAAGTAAATACCCCCTCAAACATATTGAGTGGCAAGCACCTGAATTTTTGGCTGTAGGCGGTTCTATTAGTTCGGATGATCAAACGGCAACCTTAACTTTGCCATCTTATCAAACATCCAATGCAGCAAAAGATGTACAAAGGATAAATCGCTACCGTTTACGTGCAATTGCCTATGATATTAAAGGTAATGCCTCGCCTGTCGCTGAAACATTAATTGAAATTACCCACTCTGGCTCAATCAGTATCAGTCCTCGTGATATGAAATTTCATGGGAAAGGCTTAGCGAATGGAAATGATATTAATGGTCTTACTGCTATTGCCAGAGACTCTCTTGGTCATGCAATCCCTAACACAAAAGTGGTCTTTGTTTTACCAAATGCGCTCACACTCGCCTCCCAGAAAACAAAAACGACCACTAGCTCCAGCGTTCAAAATAGCCTACGTAAAAAAATGCAAACAATGAAAGTCGCTAAACCCTGGGAGTACATAACAACAACCAATGATAAAGGCGAAGCACTGGTACAATTTACCTCAGAAATTGCAGGGTCATACGAAATTAGCGCTTACACAGGTCATCATCAACCGGCGAAAGCCCAAGTCGTTTTCAAGCCAGACTCGGCTCAAGCCAGTATCCACAGCTTTACAATCACCCGATCCGGTGTTCTTGCCGATGGTATTTCAACAAATTCAGTAAAAGCTCACATTACTGATAAAAATAAAAATCCGCTCGCCAATCAGGAAGTCACTTTTTCGGCAACGCATGCAAAGATCGTCGATAAAGCAACAACCAATGAAAATGGCATTGTTGAAGTTACACTCACTAGTTTAAAAGCGGGTTCAAGCGAAGTGACCATCTCCATCAATGGCCAGAGTGAAACCAAATCTGTTCAATTCCTTAGCGGTAAATTACATCAAGTGACTATCCTAGATGTCCCTGAAGTGTATGCAGGCAGAGAAAGCCAAGTATCATTTCAATTACTGGATAGTCACGGCAACCCAATTATTGATGCCCAAAATGACATTACGACCATCATTGATAAGAAAACGGAGTCAACAGCAATTTGGGATACTGATATCGACAAAGGCATCTACGCCGCTAAAATTTCCGGGCAACAACCTGGTACGCATACCATCCAAGTTGTTATGGGCAAAACAGTTTCACAAGAACAAAAGTTTAATACGCGTGGAACAAATGCCGTCGCATCTGTCGCCGCTGACGGCAGCGGTCCACTAGGAACATTAGGCGTCATCGCTGATATTGAAATCGATATCAATCCTAACCGTACAGATTTTAAATCTGGTGACAATCCACTTGTGATGGTCACGCTAAAAGATAGTTTTGGTAATGAGATTGAAAATATCGACCCTAGCAATATTCATCTTGGTGATTTTAAAGGAAACGATATTGCTTGGCGCCAAGATGGAAAATATGACTATATTGTCAATTTACCATTAACCAAAACCGGGGATATTGATATCACAGCCCATGTGAATGGTATATTCAGCCCCAAAACTGTTTTGACGGTCAGCCATAATGTTGATATTTCAAAAATTCAAGATGTGGTGCTCCCCCCGATCAACAACACCCCGCAAGCCGGTGAGACACCGTCGATCAGCGTGGTATTAACTGATAGCCACGGCAACCCAGTCAACGACGTGAAGCAACTTGAAGTGATCATTGCAGGAACACCGCATACGCTTCCAGCAACTCAGAATCCGGATGGCAGCTACACAATCACCCTGCCGGCGCAGCACAGCGGTAAACAAGACATTCAGGTGACCGTCAACGGTAAGGATTCCAACAAAGCGACTTTAACTGTACAAGCCCCAACACCAATCCCCTCCAAGGTACAGGGGAACAGGGGTGAGCAAGGTGTCCTAGAGACCGTTACCTTAAGCAGTGCCGCCCTCACGGGACTACAATCCGGTGATGCCCTTGATTTAACCGTGACGGCGAAAGATGCTTTTAAAAATCCGTTAACGGGTCTCGCTTCGGCAATCGCGTTAACCCATGGTCAAACTGGCTCCGTCACTTGGACAGATAACCAAGATGGTACCTATACGGCTTCACTGACCTTAAGCAAGCTGGGCAAAGATAGCCTGACGGCGACCACCCATAAGGTGGACAGCAATACCCTCAAGGTCAACGTCACTAACCGCACCGGTCACACCGGTGTGCAAAATGTGGTGATCACCCCGACCAATAAAGCCCCACAAGCTGGTGAGACACCAACGCTGACCGTGACCTTAACCGATAGTAACGGCAACCCGGTCAACGACATTCAGCAACTAGAGGTGACCATTGCTGGCACCACCCACACGCTCTCAGCGACGCAAAATCCAGATGGTAGCTACACCGTGCCCCTGCCAGCGCAGCACAGTGGCAAACAAGACATTCAGGTGATCATCAACGGTAAGGATTCCAACAAAGAGACTTTAACTGTACAAGCTCCAACACCAATCCCCTCCAAGGTACAGGGGAACATGGGTGAGCAAGGTGTCCTAGAGACTGTAGCTTTAAGCAGTGCTGCCCTCACGGGATTACAATCCGGTGATACCCTTGATTTAACCGTGACGGCGAAAGATGCCTTTAAAAATCCGTTAACGGGTCTCGCTTCGGCAATCGCGTTAACCCATGGTCAAACTGGCTCCTTCGTCTGGAAAGATCATCACGATGGTACTTATACAACTTCACTCCCCTTGACTAAGCTGGGCAGTGATAGCTTGACTGCGACCATAAACACTATCGCTAGCCAACCTATTTCGATTACGGTTGAAACTCAACAAACTAAAACATCAGTGAACGCCGTTGAGTTACACGCCCAGCACCTACAGATTTCTGCGGGGCAGAGCACAACACTCACTCTCACTTTGCGTGATAAATACAATAATAATGTTGAGAAAATTCCTTCTAGTGACATCAAATTAGAAGATAACAAACTGACGCTATCCAATATTCAATGGAAAGAGCAAGGTAATGGCGTATACACCACCGAAATCTCATTCAAACAATTAGGAAATCATAAGCTTGTTAGTACAGTCGGTTTCACCAATAGCCCCTCTATTGATATCGATGTTATCGCGTTAAAAGGAGCTATTCACGTTCATCACGTTAACCTTGATGCTACACCGAAACAATTTGTCGTTGGTGAAAAAATTCAACTCAAACTCACGCTGCTTGATCAGTTTAATAATGGCGTAACCGATGTACTGGATAATAGTATAAATATCAATGATGATAATACGCGCAGTGCGCTAAAAGGGTTGCAATGGCACCATCAGCAAAAAGGTGTCTATACAGCGGAAACAACTGTGACTAAAGGTGGCATTCATTCATTGAAAGCCACTGTTAATAGCAAGCAAGATAATGTGCTAATTCATGCCATTTCTTCCGTTGGTCAGAAGCAAGTCAGTGATGTTCAGCTATCAACTAGCACCGCAAATATCATTGCAGGTACTCCCGCTACGCTGATATTGAAACTCAACGACCAACACAGCAATCCAGTTTCTCAAGTCAACAGTGCTGATATTTCCTTAGAAAATAGCGCTGGCACACCCCTTCCAACGACTTGGCTTGAGATGAACAACTTAGGAATTTATACCGCACAGATCTCATTAAATAGCGTTGGAAAGCAAACTGTCACAGTGAAAGTCAATAATATCTCACACAATGCCACTCTTCAGGTCACACCTCCTCAAGGTGCATCTTCAGTTGCGACATTGGAGATATCCCCAATAACCACCGTTGATGCCGGTCATACCTCCTCCATTACCTTGATAATGAAAGATAAATATGGAAACCCTGTTAACAACGTTCTCAACCGTGATATGACCCTTGAAATTGATGGCGTTATTCAGTCGATTCAACTGACTGAATTAGGCGATACAGGTCAATACTCTGGAGAACTTCCTGCACAGCAAAAAGGTCAACATGCCGTTAAAGTGACCGTTAATGGTCAGCTAGCAAGCGTAAATTGGACTATCAATAACCCAATGCCAATCCCATTAAGCACCGTTGATAGGACGGGGCAACGTGGTGCACTTGATACAGTAATGCTTAGCAGCAGTAAAAAAACGGTTGGTTCTGGCGATAAAATCACCGTTACACTTAATTTAATGGATAAATTTAATAATCCTTTAACCGGAGCGAATTCTCATTTAAAGCTATTAACAAATTTAAGTGAGATATCTCAATGGCAGGATCACAGCGATGGCAGCTATTCGATTGACTTACTGATGAATAGATTAGGCTCGCAAGATGTGCAGGCGATCGTCAAAAATATTCTCAGTAATAAAGTAACGCTTGAAATTAAGGCTCTAAGTGGTGCTAGCAATGTCAATACAACGGCGCTGACGATTAAAGATGCGGCAATAGAAGCCGGAGATACCACTGAATTAACCTTACGACTTAAAGATTCGGTAGACAATGGTGTCACCAATATTCAAAACCGAGATATTCACCTTACACAGAACAACGCCAAAATTGATAAGAAATGGTTATCTGCCATGGATGGTATTTACACTACCCAAGTACAAATCAAGCAGGTCGGTGTTTACCCACTTCGAGCAACGGTTAATCAGCAAAATAGCCGAATTGAAACTATTGAAGTCACTGCACCTGTTGGAAGTACTAAAGTGGCAAAAGCCAAGTTAGCCTCCAGTATTGTAAATTTGGATGCAGGTAACAATGTGGAGTTAACGCTAGAGCTGAAAGACCAATACGATAATCTCATTATTGGTGTCAATGGTTCGGATATTATGCTGGAAAATAGCTATACAGCTGAAACTATCGATAACAGTCGATTAGCTTGGCGTATGGATTCCGCAGGTATTTATAAAGCATCACTTCCGTTAACGCTCGTTGGAAAACATAAGTTAAGCGCAGTGATTAATAAACAACGCACTTCAACCGCAGATATTACTGTCAATGCACTCAAAGGCGCGACCAATGTCAGCCAAGTTATAATAACAACTGGAAAAAATACAATTTCCGTTGGCGAGAAAACAGAGCTTACATTAAAAGTTCAGGATCGCTTTGGTAACGAAGTCAATGATGTTTTAGCTTCAGATATTGACTTAACCAATACCGACTCACAAATCAAAACCTCAGTAAAATGGGTAAAATCACCTTTAACATTAGGCACGTACATCACAGATGTGCAGTTTGATAAAGTGAAGTCACACACTTTGATTGCCAGCGTCAATGGGCAAACAAAAATGCTTCAAATCCATGTACAACCACTGAAAGGGTATAGCAATGTTGCAGCCATTGCCCTACAAGCCCCAGCAAAAATTGAGGTAGCAGAAAAAACCAAACTCACACTAACCTTAATGGATAAGTTCAATAATGGTGTGGTTGGCGTTGAAGCTCAGCATATTGAACTCCTTATTGGGTCAACCCTTCAGACCACAAACTGGGTAGACAACCAAGATGGGTCTTATCATACAGAGTTTGCTTTAAACCAAGCCGGTGATACCCCACTGATGGTAACAGTGAATAAATTCACGGAGACGAACTCTATTCACGTTAATTCACCAAGTGGTAAAGATAAAGTAGCTTCAATACAACTTGCCGCAACCGTTACTCAGGTCTTACCAAATACATCAACGGTGCTCACTTTAACGTTGAAAGATCAATATGGAAACGGAGTGAATAACGTACGGAGTAAAGATATTTTATTATCGAATAGCTATACACCTGAAAACGTAACATCACCGAATTGGGCTGAAGATGGCAAGCAATCGGGTATATATACGGCTTCTGTAAACTTGCAGAAAGTCGCAGAGCACACGTTAACGGCTAAGGTGAATAATCTCGATAACATCCTAAAAATTACCGTTCAACCCTTTACGGAAATACAACATGTCAATAGCCTTGAGTTAGCCATAGATAACAACAACATTACGCTTGGTGAAAATGTCATGTTCACATTAAGCACGAAAGATATCTATGGAAACAACGTCATGATAAAACCGGCTGATATCCATTTAAACAATGCAAATGGAACCGTAAACCAGCCAACATGGAAAGAGCAACATGGTGAATATAAAGGAGAAATGATCCTCTCTATTAGTGGAAATTATGTCATTACTGCAAATGTGGGTACCCAAATCAGTGCCCCAATTAACCTAACAGTACAAGCGGGCACACCTGTATTTGCCACTGGTAAGAGTCAATTATCTGTAAATAGAGATGACCTTGATGAAAACAGTAGTACCAATGCCATCGTGACATTAGAGTTAAAAGATGCAAATGGCGTTGCAATTAAAGGGAAAAAACCCCATATACAAGCTACTGCTGGAAAGATTGACCGTATCATGATTGAAACCACTGATGGCGTATATACCGCTAACTTTAATAATCCTGTGGTGGGTGAATCGACAATTTATCTTGATAACGCTTCCATTGATTACTCAGGGTCAACACCGGAGATCATCGTGGTGACCTACGGTAAATTAAAAATTAAAGCGCTTGGAAGGGAACATATCTTCTCTGAGAATGATGAATTCCCTCACACGGGATTTGCTGGGGCTCAATTTCAAATTATTGCTCCGATTGGTAAACAAACTGATTATGACTGGAGTGTTGACATTAATTGGTTATCTATTGATAAAGAAGGGATTGTCACCCTATTACGCAAACCAACGCCTATAAAGGGTATAAATGCAATGATCCCTATCTTTACAGGGAAGCCTAAAGCACACACCAATTATACACGCCCTGTAGCGTATCGTTTTACGTTGAAAAAATGGTATGAGTATAAGGGGGACTTTTCGGTGCAAAAAGCAATAAATGTTTGCCAAGCTCCTAGCCGTGTAATTCTGCGCGATGATCTTGTAACAAGCGGAGCAACATGGGTAATGCAACGTAAAGCTGGGGAACGAGTTTTCCATGAATGGGACAACCAGCATTTTCTAAAGCAACTTGTCCCTAACACACAACCGATTCTCTTGCTTGCTGATATGCAAACCTCAACAAAGCTAACTCATGCATTGAATCCATATAACTATGAGCTTATGAAAGCAAATGATGAAAGAGGAGTCATTTGTGTTGACGACCTTCAACCTTAAATAAATCTTAGAGCCCCTTATGGAGACTAGATTTTAGTTAATTAAAAACAAAAGGGCATCGAATATCGATGCCCTTTTCACTATTCCACACTATTTATCGCCAATTTTCGCTCTTCACCACGGAATACTTCCCGGCACCCAACAAAGCAATCGCCAGCGCACTCACAAAGAAATAAACGATACTCTCAATCGCCCATGCCCCTGTTTTATCCAATAAAAAGATTTTGTCTAGCCCTACCATTAACCACGCGACAACCATGGTAAAAGCAACTAAAAGCGCTGAAGGGCGAGTCAAAATACCCAACACAATGAAGATAGGAGCAACCACTTCTCCTAAAATCGTGCCATAGGCAATGAATTCAGGTAAGCCATAAGACGCCAGCAATCCTTTGATGCCACTCGCACCTGTTAGCAACTTGCTCATTCCATGAAATAGCATTAATCCACCCACCGCTAAGCGCAACAGCAATTTTCCTGCGTCTTCATGTGACAAACAACGATTGAAAAGTCCGACCATTTTGCACCCCATCTCTCTACGTTATGTTACTTATCATTATGGTTCAAAAATCAGAAATGAGAATTGTTTTAATTTTCATTTTATTCATCTATATCAAGGTAATTCTAGTTATTTTTAATCCACTATTTCTTATTCAAAAATAGCGTTTATGCTCTCTTTTTTTGAACTAATTTTTTGAACCCAACGATTCAATGTGCAGTTCAATTGAAAAATATCCCATCAACAAATTAACCACATAAATAGCAAGATTAATCACTCAATAAATTTTTAATTAATTAAACAAAAATATTAAAAAAGCATAATACTCTTTTTACTTGTTTGAATATTAAAGGGGGCTGTCCTAGATAAGGTTTAAATTTTACCTTTAACTATCTGTTTTAAAATAGTTAATTGTTGTTTTGCACTA
>NZ_JAMPSW010000062.1:0-23255 GCF_028484855.1 Providencia sp. PROV033
AAAATAATCTCAATCGGCGTATCAACATATTCATGGAAAATCTGTGTAATCGTATTTTCGCTGGGGAAGATATAGAAATCATAATCAAAATTATCCTCCTGTTCTAATCGCCGAATGACATCAAAACCACTATCGTGGCGCAATGTACAACCAGGCCATAAATTATAACTGTATTTAATATAAGACTTAGGAATAACAGGCAACATAAGTGTATCAGTATCAAAAAAATCCAATTTATGTATCGCTAATGGATAACCAATACCTTGGCGAATATTAATAGCTTGGGCTCGATTTTTAACCATTGTAGGGTTGTTTCCTGCCCAAAAAATATAATTACGGCGGCCACCACCCGATGAACGTTCACTCGTGCGATATATATACTGGCTATCAAATTGAATTTGATTATGTTTAAGATCAAGAATGCTAAATATCGCACCAAATTTTGGAATCAGTATCTTTTGGTCTGGAATATAATTAAATCCATTTCCTTTATAAGCCTCATCGAGTGCGTAAAAATAGCGTCCAACTGCTTTTGCATCCTCTCCAATGATGGCAAAATTGCGTGCTAAACCAATAAATCCTATTCCAAGCCCCGCTACAAGAACACTGGCACCACCTAATGCGGTTGCCGCCCCCGCATACCCTGCGGCGCCTAACCCTATTCCACCTGAGACTGCGGCGAAACTCATAGAGTCAAAAGCGAGTTGAGTACCAAATATAATGCGTTCAGAGTCACTTTCCGCATTTGATAACTCATAAATATCAAACCCCACGAGTGCGCCACTAAAAATTACCGCCAACCCTTCATTCGCTGTTTTTGCCATTGATGAAAAGAAACTGTTCATCTCCGTAGTGGTGATTTCACGTCCAGTTTTTAAACCGATTTTAATAATTTGATTGATTTTCGCCATATCATTGGCGATTCCATACGCCATCATTGAATAATTAATATAAGTATGAATTTTTAGCGCTAACAACAAATTCGGGGAGTTTTTTTTCTCGGATGCCTCATTACGATTTTTATTTTCTACCCACTGAATAATCGATTGAATAGCTATACCCACATTCAAACCATCAACTGAGGCAGCATCAGCCTCATTAAGTTGCGCTTTTATTTTATTTTCTTCAAAACGATAATATCTGTTGAATAACTCCATTTGCTCGATCGAGTATTGGTGAAACTCAATAAATGTTTTGTCCGTAGTCTCAACCCAGCGAGTAAGATTGGGATTTTCAATATGAATAAATTTAATTCGATACAGGTTATCTGATGCTTGCTCTGCACTTGAAAATAGTGGAATCCATTTTCCATTAAAATGTTTTTCTGCTGAGAGTTTTAATGTGGCATCATTGACTCTCTCCCCCCATTGCTGAGCATCCAATATCGTCAATGAAGCTTTCAATCTTGTATCTTCAATAATTTCTTTTTGTTTAAAAATCAATTGTTCAACTTTTTTTCCTCTTTCGCTTAAATCAGATAATTTTTCATCAATACTTAAATCATTAACTGATAGATAGTTGCCAATAGGCACTTTTGCCATTTCATCCGTATTAATAAAGACCAATTCAAATGCAGGTTTATTCTCAACTTCATAGGCTGAATAGTAATCAGCCATTTTCTTTTCCGTAAAAAATTTATTTAAAGATGAAAATAATCGCTTACTATTTTTAAATGAGAAAAGACCAAAATTAGGATCATAAAAATAATAAGTACTTTGCTCTCCACTTACAGTTTTACCTACTAACATTGAATGGCTTTTACTATTGATGGCAAACATCATGGTTTCAGACTTTAACCCCAATAGAGTTTGGATCTTTTTCAGATCCATAATCCCATGGGAAAATGAAGCCTCTACCGCTTCAACATTAGAATTTAGTCTTTTCAGAGAATCTTGCAATAATAGGGAATCACGGCTATCAGGCGCTGCTGCTGCAATATATAGCTTATCAATGAGTTTATCCGCACCTAGGTGTCCTTCTCGCGCTAATCCCACGGACATACCTCTTACCAATGGGTAGCAGCGCCCGTCAGATTCACTTCTCACTAATGATAAGTAGAAGTCTTGAGGAATTAATCGATTCGTTTTACTACCAGCTTCAGAGAAGAATTCACTAATTTTTCCGGTTTGAGTTAATACATGACTAATATACTCTTCATACGTGGTTTCTTGAATGACACGATACAAAGCACCTCGTTCTCTCGCCGTATACTCGTTTGTGACATACATTTTTTTCAATAACTGTGAAGGCACTGTGTCATTCACATCCAGTATGCTAATTTCTTTATACTGTTTAATTCCCTCACTAAATTCATTTTTAAACCGTATATTTCGCGTTAATTTGTGCAGGTAAATTAAATTCTCATACCGTTCATTAATTGTTAAATGATAAGCATAAGGTGAATTTATTCCCATATTCGGATCAAACTCTTTAATCTTAACTACTGCACTCATGCCTTGATTCGCTTTAATACGTTGCCATAACCAACTGTATTCCACTTCACGTAAATGGTAAAAAAGCTCGCCATATTGTCTATTTTGCATTGAAATAATGGTTTTATTCATTTCAATGGCATTTTCTATTTTCTTTTTGCGCGTTATGTCCGTAACGCCAATTAAGCTTTCCTCTAATATCTGCCGATTTTTTTTAAGCGCCTGAATTTGAATATCTAATTTTTGTTGTAATTGACTACCAATATCTAGCCATGTTTTTAATGATGAATGACTTTCCAGTAACTCTGAAGGCTGTGTTGCTGAATACTGGGATTCTGCTAGAAATACAGTTTCACTCGGGATATCACCAATTTTCACATTAACCTTTTTTGCCAGCATTTTTAATTCACGATGAACGCTATCCCTAGCATTTTCAAAACGCTGTGTTCTATCTGATAGATTGTAATCTCCCGCTTTTTGGACTTTAACGATGTTGTCCTCTGCACTTAGAGATATCCGATTACGTTGTGGCTGAACAATTAATTTCCATTCATCGCCATTAAAATGCATGAATGCATTAGCTTTGCTAATGTTTTTCTCGGGGAGAATATAATTCCTTGCATCAACAGCCATCACTACATCGTCATAAAGTAATGAGGCGTCAGCGCGATTATCTCGATAAATCCGATAGTGTTCGCTGTCTAATACAGTCACCACAATCGATTCACCACGCAATAGTCCTGTAAATAGAAAATCTTTTTCGGGATGATCCTTAGGAATATCGATATATTCCACATATTTACTTTCTTTATTTCTCGCCTTTGAGTCTAAAAGATAGCAATCTATTATGTAACGCTGATGTTGTTCATCAGTTGAATCCACATATTCAACTTGATAACCTTTACCAAAATTTTTATTAAATAAAATTTTACCTTCCGCTGGTATTTGCAAAATAGAATTAAGTACTTTGGTATTAATATTGTAGTTACGGGCGAACTCAATTGGGTCTTGCTTAAACTTTTCAATATCAGGGCTAAAATGATTGCCTGAATTTGTGCCACTGCCTGTAATTGAAATATCAAAATAGGTTTCTTTGACTGATTGAGAAAGTAAAGCTGGCTGTTCTACATCGTAACCATGAACCCTTAATACCTTAGTCAGGCTCAGCTCCAAGGGTTTATCTGAAATCAATGAAGATACAATCCCTTTAGCGATCATTTCTGCTCTTGACTCACCATGACTACTGGATTGTCCTTCAAGGGTTTCAGAATAAGAAAAACCTTTATCAACGCGGTACATTCCCATAGGAACATGCTCAATCATCGCATCAGCAGGCAATAGCGTTTTTAGCTGCTGGCTAATTTCTGTAGCACTTTGTAAACTTGCTTCAGAGAAATAAATCACAGCTTGATCCGTTATTCGCCCTAATTTTTTAGGTCCCATGATCTTCGCTTGCATCACTTTTTTATTCGGATCATTTTCGTAGAGTTGCATTAATGCTTTAGCTAAATCTGCGAAATATTCTTTTTTCACATTGACTGTTAATCGAGACATTAACATTGATCGGCTATTATACCGCTCACGATAATTCTTCGGTAAAATTCGATATGCAGAACCATCTAATAATTCATCATCCGTGAGGGATGAAAATTTATTATCATTTTTCCCTTGAACTTTAACTTCAATATTTTTATTTTCTGAACGATATTTTTTAAAATCCGCTAAAAATTTTTTCTGCTCAATAATATTCAGACCTTCAATACCAACAGGAGTAGTACGGCTGTAATTCATATATATAATATCGGTAATTTTTTCTTCTAATGCCACTTTTTGATTCGTTAGCGATTCATTCCATTCACCATGACGTTTATACCCAGATTTAATATCACTAACTTTATTCATCAAATCCGCATCTTTTTTTATATGCGTATACACTTGTTTTGCCGCGTTAAATAATGATTCATGACTATCCTTGCCCATAATAATATCCTTATTTAATTTTCATGTTAATTATCTAAATAATCAATTTAGACTGGCGTTATATTAGTAGCATAAAAAATAAGAAGGGCTTGGTGGAGTTATTCCGCATTATTTATAGGATTTAAATACTTTGGAAGGTATTTATTTTAAATAAAAAAAGGGACGATTTCTCGTCCCTTTTTTCAATTTAATCTAAGCGAATATCAATTACGCTTGACCTTTAACTTCTTTCAGACCGTTGAATGGCGCGCTGTTACCCAGAGCTTCTTCAATACGGATCAGTTGGTTGTATTTAGCAACACGGTCAGAACGGCTCATAGAACCTGTTTTAATTTGACCGGCTGCAGTACCCACTGCTAAATCAGCAATCGTTGCATCTTCAGTTTCGCCTGAACGGTGAGAGATAACCGCTGTATAGCCAGCATCTTTCGCCATTTTAATCGCAGCTAACGTTTCAGTCAGAGAACCGATTTGGTTGAATTTGATCAGGATTGAGTTAGCGATGCCTTTCTCGATACCTTCTTTTAAGATCTTAGTGTTAGTTACAAATAAATCGTCACCAACTAATTGGATTTTGTCGCCAAGAACTTTAGTTTGGTATGCGAAACCATCCCAGTCAGATTCGTTTAAACCATCTTCGATAGAAACGATTGGGTATTGTTTGGTCAGCTCTTCTAAGTAATGAGTAAACTCTTGTGAAGTAAAGGTTTTACCTTCGCCTTTCAGCTCATAGTTGCCCGTTTCTTTGTTGTAGAACTCGGAAGCTGCACAGTCCATCGCCAGAGTCACATCTTTACCCAGAACGTAGCCCGCTTGCTCAACCGCTTCTTTGATAGCAGCCAGTGCAGCAGCGTTAGATTCTAAGTTAGGTGCATAACCACCTTCATCACCAACAGCCGTGTTCATACCTTTAGATTTCAGTACTTTTGCTAAGTGATGGAAAATTTCAGAACCCATACGTACCGCTTCTTTCAGAGTCGGTGCGCCAACTGGTTGAATCATGAATTCTTGGATATCAACGTTGTTATCTGCGTGCTCACCACCATTGATGATGTTCATCATTGGCAGAGGCATAGAGTATTGACCGTGAGTACCATTCAGATCAGAAATATGCTCATACAGAGGCATACCTTTTGCCGCAGCAGCCGCTTTCGCGTTTGCTAAAGATACTGCCAGAATTGCGTTTGCACCGAATTTAGATTTGTTTTCAGTACCATCTAAGTCAATCATGATTTTATCGATATTAGCTTGATCTTTAGCATCTTTACCGATAACTGCTTGAGCGATTGGACCGTTAACAGCGGCAACAGCTTTCAGAACACCTTTACCCAGAAAACGTGATTTATCACCATCACGCAATTCCAGAGCTTCACGAGAACCTGTAGATGCACCTGATGGAGCTGCGGCTAAACCAACAAAACCACCTTCTAAATGTACTTCAGCTTCAACAGTTGGGTTACCACGAGAATCAATGATTTCACGACCGATCACTTTAACAATTTTGGACATTAGGTTTTCCTCAGTACAAGTTAAATTTCGGGAAGTTGGCGAAAATTGCCGACTTCCCCGTATCTTATTTCAACTCACCTTTCTGGTACTTACCAGCGGCTTTAACAAAACCTGCAAACAATGGATGACCATCTCTTGGGGTCGAAGTGAATTCTGGGTGGAACTGGCAAGCCACAAACCATGGGTGGTTTGGATTTTCAATGATTTCAACCAGTTTATTATCCACAGAACGACCTGCAATGTTCAGACCCGCATCTTCGATACGTTTCAACAGCAGATTGTTCACTTCGTAACGGTGACGGTGACGCTCAACAATCGTTTCTGCGCCGTACATACCGCGCACTAAGCTTCCATCGGTTAAATGACATTGCTGACCACCAACACGCATTGTACCGCCAAGGTCGCTCTCTTCAGAACGCACTTCAACGTTGCCATCTTCGTCACGCCATTCAGTAATCAGCGCAACAACTGGGAATTTGCAATCTGCATCAAATTCAGTGGAGTTCGCGTCTTTCATATTCGCAACATTACGTGCGAACTCAATCAGCGCCACTTGCATTCCCAGACAAATACCTAAATAAGGGATTTTATTCTCACGCGCATATTGTGCCGTCAGAATTTTGCCTTCAATACCACGAGAACCGAAGCCGCCTGGTACTAAAATCGCATCCAGACCTTTGAGCAGCTCAACCCCACGGGTTTCAATATCTTGAGAGTCAATTAACTTAATATTGACCGTTAAACGATTTTTCAAACCTGCATGTTTCAGTGCTTCGATAACTGACTTATATGCATCTGGTAATTCAACATATTTACCCACCATACCAATAGTGACTTCACCTGCTGGATTGGCTTCTTCGTAAATAACTTGTTCCCACTCAGATAAATCAGCTTCTTTGCATTCAAGACGGAAACGGTTACAGATGTATTCATCTAAACCTTGCGCCTTCAGCATGCCAGGGATTTTATAAATTGAATCTGCGTCTTTCAGAGAGATAACCGCTTTTTCTGGAACATTACAGAATAGGGCAATCTTCGCACGCTCATTCGCAGGAATCACGCGATCGGAACGGCAGATCAGTACATCTGGTTGAATACCAATCGACAGTAATTCTTTCACTGAATGCTGTGTTGGTTTCGTTTTCACTTCGCCCGCAGCCGCTAAGTATGGCACTAATGTTAAGTGCATATACAGCGTGTGTTCACGACCCACTTCAGCAGCCATTTGACGAATTGCTTCAAGGAATGGCAGAGACTCGATATCACCGACAGTACCGCCGATTTCGACTAATACAACATCATGACCTTCACCACCACGGATGATGCGATCTTTGATTTCATTAGTGATATGAGGAATAACTTGGATGGTCGCGCCTAAGTAGTCGCCACGACGCTCTTTGCGCAGGACTTCAGAATAAACACGTCCAGTCGTAAAGTTGTTGCGACGTGTCATTTTGGTACGAATAAAACGCTCATAATGACCTAAATCCAAGTCAGTTTCAGCGCCGTCTTCTGTAACGAAAACTTCCCCGTGTTGGGTTGGGCTCATTGTACCTGGATCTACGTTAATGTAGGGATCCAATTTCATAATGGTTACATTGAGTCCACGGGCTTCGAGTATAGCCGCCAAGGAGGCTGCGGCAATGCCTTTACCCAGAGAGGATACGACCCCGCCGGTCACAAAAATATAATTAGTTTTCATGCTGAACCTGAACGTTTAGGTTTAAAAGATGATGGATATAACAGGACGGGAAAACAGTATACCCGAACCTTAAATCTCCTACAAATGTTCTAAGCGCAATAAGGCTAGTTTTCATTAATACCTTAAATAAATCAGCAAGTTAAAAATAAAAATATTTATCGTTTGATAAATAGTCACTTTCTAGAGTGCTATTCAACTGTTTTGCAAGGTTAACACATTTTCACCTAAAAGCTAAATCCTTTCAGCTCAATCTATCACTGAAAAAACATCATTTCGCAGATTGTTTGATTTTGAATAACTATTTCAATCCGTGATTATCATCAAAGGCGAACCCTACTCATCTAATTTGATAGAAACCCATAAGGCTTCCATCTCTTCAAGTGTAGCAGTTTCTGTTGATTTACCAGTTTTTGCTAATCTTCTTTCGATTTCACGAAAACGGCGTTCAAACTTATTGCAGGCTTTTTGCAACGCGAGCTCAGGCTTATGCCCTAAATGACGAGATAAATTCACCGTGGCAAACAGCAAATCGCCAATTTCTTCTTCAAGATGCTGTTCATCCACGACAACCTGAGTCGCTTCCTCCATCACCTCGGCGAGCTCTTCCGTCACTTTGTCAGCGACAGGTCCAAGGGTATCCCAATCAAAGCCCACTGAAGCGCAACGTTTTTGAATTTTATAGGCTTTCATTAATGCGGGAAGCGCGTTAGGAATATCATCTAAAACAGAATATTGGTCTTTCTCAGCACGTTCTTTGGCTTTACGTTGTTCCCAACCTGCAATCGCTTCTTGGCTACTGAGAGCGTTATTTTCGTCAAAAATATGTGGGTGGCGACGTTCAAGTTTGTCGCTAACGGCTTGGCAAATATCATCAAAATCAAATAGATTTTGCTCTTGCGCCATTTGTGCGTAGAACACAACTTGAAAGAGGAGATCCCCCAACTCGCCTTTTAAGTCGGTAAAATCTTCTCGTTCAATGGCGTCTAGAACTTCATAGGTTTCTTCTAGGGTATAAGGGGCAATGGTCTTAAACGTTTGCTGCGTATCCCACGGACAGCCATTTTGCGGGTCACGCAAACGCGCCATAATAGAGAGTAACCGTTCAATTTGTTTATTGCCCTGCTGCATATTTAACCCTTATCAAAAAATAATTACATGGTGATTTAATGAGGGTTATACCTTAACCAAATTAAATTGAATACGCTAAATCTTTCAAGCTTTTGTTATAGCAGCCGTCAAAAAGTATTTTCAAAATAGTTCGAGTTGTAGGTAGGCAGCAATTGAACTAATCCCTAGGAGCATACAATAAGTATGTGACTAGGGTTAGTGAATGTAGCCAACACCCCTACAGCTCGAAATATGAAGAAAATCAGGAGGAGTGACGTTTCGCCTCGATAACATCCGGCAACTGATTCAATTTCGAAAGCACCCGACCCAGCACCTCGATATTGTACAGTTCGATAGTCATATCGATGGTCGCTAATTGCTGTTTCACATCGCTACGGCTACTTACCCCTAATACGTTCACTTTTTCGTTTGCGAGGATTGTGGTGATATCCCTTAATAGTCCACTACGGTCATTCGCTATCACTCTGACGACTAATCAGTAACCGCTGGAGTAGTTTTCTCCCCAAACCGCATCGATGACACGCTCTGGTGCATGGCTTTGTAACTCTGCAAGCTGTTCACAATCGGCGCTGTGAATAGAGATCCCTCGACCTTTGGTAATAAATCCGACAATTTCATCACCGGGAATTGGCTGGCAGCAACGGGCAATATGATGCATGAGGTTACCAACCCCTTCGACCACCACACGACCACTCCCGTGAGATGGTGCTCTCGGAACGCCTGATTTATTCTCTAGCGACTTCATCGCCGCGCGATCTTCTTCCTCTGCCGTCGCTTTATTAAACTTGGCTTGCAGGAAGTTAACTAACTGATTAATACGAATATCGCCGCCGCCAATTCCGGCTAACACTTCATCCAGTGAATGTACGTTATAACGCGCGATTAACTGCTTCTCCGCATCTCGTAAACTGATATCCAGATGGGATAATTCGCTGTCGAGAATTTGGCGTCCCGCCAGAATGTTTTTATCGCGGTCTTGTTTACGGAACCAGTTTTGAATTTTCGCCCGTCCGCGGCTGGTCGTCACGTAACCGAGGTTAGGATTAAGCCAGTCACGGCTCGGGTTTGGGTGTTTTTGGGTGATAATTTCAATTTGGTCACCCATCTGTAATTGGTAGCTAAATGGCACGATGCGCCCACCAATTTTCGCCCCAATACAGCGGTGTCCGACATCACTGTGAATATGATAAGCAAAATCGAGTGGTGTCGAACCTGTAGGTAAATCAACTACATCGCCTTTTGGCGTAAACACATACACACGGTCATCAAACACTTGGCTACGCACTTCATCCAGCATTTCACCAGAATCTGCCATCTCTTCTTGCCATGAGATAAGTTTACGCAACCATGCAATTCGGTTTTCGTAGCTGCTGCCTTTGCCTACACCACTTGCGCCTTCTTTGTATTTCCAGTGCGCAGCAACGCCGAGCTCAGCATCTTCATGCATTTGGCGGGTGCGAATTTGGATTTCTAAGGTTTTACCGTTAGGACCTAAAACCACGGTGTGAATCGATTGATAACCATTCGGTTTCGGGTTCGCCACATAATCATCAAATTCATCCGGCAGATGACGGAAATGGGTGTGAACAATCCCTAACGCTGCATAGCAATCTTGCAGTCGCTCCACCACAATACGCACCGCACGCACATCGTATAACTCGCCAAATGCTAAGGACTTTTTCTGCATTTTGCGCCAAATACTGTAAATGTGTTTTGGTCGGCCATACACTTCGGCTTGGATTTGCTCTTTCAACATATATTTGCGCAGTGTACTGACAAAGTTATCAATATATTCTTCTCGGTCAATACGGCGCTCATGCAGCAATTTGGCTATTTTTTTGTATTCATCTGGATGCAAATAACGGAAACAGAAATCTTCTAATTCCCATTTTAATTGCCCAATTCCTAAGCGATTTGCTAAAGGTGCATAGATGTTAGAACACTCTTTTGCCGCTAAGACGCGTTCATCTTCACTGGCATCTTTTACTTCACGCAAATGCGCAATACGTTCCGCAAGTTTAATAACGACACAGCGAAAATCTTCCACCATCGACAAGAGCATACGGCGGATATTATCCACCTGCACAGAGCTGGTTTCATTCGATTGAGTGGCTTTAAGTTCACGGATAGCATCCATCTCAATCACGCCTTTTACCAGCGCATGGATAGATTGCCCAAAATCATCGATAACGGATTGTTCATCCAATTTTCCCTCTTCAACCAGAGGGAACAATAATGCGGCTTGTAAGCTACCAATATCCATGCTGAGCGTGGATAAAATTTCGGTCATTTCTATGCCGCGCCACAGTAGCAAAGGCGCGATATCTTGCCCCGATAATTTATCGTGACAATACTGCCAGGTATGGATGAGTTTTTCTTCTGATTGTTTATTATTCAAACCCAAATCATTAACCCATTTTTCGGGGTCAAATTCACCTGCTGGGGTTAGATGTGCACTTCTTACTGCAACCATATATTCTCCCTACCTGTTACTCCTCTGGGCTACGAACAAATAACGCCATAGATTCCAGATGACTTGTTTGCGGAAACATATCCAACATCCGCAATTGAGATAACTGATACCCGCCTTCAAGCAAAACCTTACTGTCTCTTGCTAAGGTTGTTGGATTACAAGAAACATAGACAATTTTTTCTGGCATCAGTTTAATTAAATGTTCCATTACGCCGGCGGCACCTGCACGAGCCGGATCCAATAACACTTTATTGAAGCCTTCTTGTGCCCACGGCTGAGTGTGAATCTGCTCTTCCAAGTTTTCATTATAGAACGCAGCGTTCTCAATTGAGTTGCGCTGGGCGTTATTTTTCGCTTGAGTGACTAAATTTTCAACACCTTCAACACCCACGACCATTTTCGCTAAACGAGCTATCGGCAGGGTAAAGTTACCCATCCCGCAGAAAAGATCCAATACTCTATCTTCTGGGCTTAGATCTAACCATGCTATCGCTTGCGCGACCATTTGCTGGTTAATTTCCTCGTTAACCTGAATAAAGTTAGCAGGACTAAACTGTAAAATTTCACCTGCCACCTGATATTCCGGTAACGTAGCATCAGCCTGAAGAGCCTGTAGTTGCCCATTATCGCCAGCCAACCAAATAGTGACTCCGTGAGATTGAGCAAATTCTAACAGCCGTTTTCTATCTGATAAGTCAACAGGGGCTAAATGACGTAACAGTATAAGGTTGCCGTTATCACCATGAATAAGCTCTACGTGCCCTAATTTACTGGCAATTGATAACTGATTTAAGCAGGTTGATAACGGTGCTAGCAGCGCATCGAGTTCTGCGTGTAATACAGAACAACTTTTAATGTCCACCAGCGTATTGGTTTGCGTTTGGCGAAACCCCATCATTAAGTGATTGGATTTGTTTTGGTACTGCAGCCCTAAGCGGGCACGGCGGCGATAGCCATATTCTTTCCCACCTATCACCGAAATGGCGGGTAGCACAACACCTGTTTCTCGCTTCATTAAATGTTGTAAGGCTTGCGCTTTGCTTTCCCGTTGGAGTGCAATATCCACATGTTGCTGCTGGCAACCACCGCATTGGTTAAAATAACGGCAGTTCGGTTGCACACGTTGAGCGCTTGTACTGAGACGTTTAATGACTTTGGCTTTAGCAAAATGGCGTTTGTCTTCAGTTAATTCGACTTGCGCATCTTCCCCAGGCAATAACCCTGTAATAAATATGGCCTTGCCATCGTGGCGAGCAACGCCTTGCCCAGCGGCATCTAAACTATCGACATGAACCGTGATTTGACGGCGTTGGGTGGTACGGCGATTTGGCGAGTAAAATTGGGCCATAAGTAGTCACTAAACAGGGTTAAATAAATTCTATTTTAAGTCGCTAGTGGGTAAGTTTTTACTCACATTAACACTGCAACTGCCAGATAATTAGAGAGACAAATTAACGGGCTATCATAGCATTTTTTTCCTAAAATTAGTGACCACTTAATTTTTTTGTCACGCTATACGCTAACTTTTTTTATCAGAACTAATTGGTGACCATAAATTTTCGATACTCTTCATATGCATAATGATCGGTCATCCCACTAATGTAATCTTGAATAAGCCTGGCGCGGTAATAAAACTCCAACATTGATTTATCGGCTTCATGAGTTGCAGATATTTTTTCTAAGGCTTCGTTATAAGACAGACGATGTTTATTGGATAATTTATGAAATAGGCGAGTTTCGATAAAAAAATGTTTATGGTAATTTTGTTCAACTAATGAGGCAAAATCGTCTCTATCCATCATTAATAGCGGACTATAAACATCCAATAATCCACTGATAATTCGGTAACCTTGTAGCTCTAACTCTTCCACCTCATGGTGGTTAAAGACATGTTTGAATGCCACGGTTTTCAAGGCTTTTAAGAGGCGATGTTCTTGGCTTTTATCTTCCAGTAACGCACTATTAAAACGACCGTGATAAATTTCAGGCAGATGTTGAATAAAACGCTGGGCGCTATAGTGAGCAAGTTTTCCCGTAATATTCACACGCAAGTACATAAAAAACTGGTCTTGCTGAATGCGTCTTGTATGGTTATCACTAATATTATTGAATGCGCGCAAGATGGTTTGCTCGAATAAATCGCCTGATTTTACCTCTCCCCATTCTGCTTTTAGGTATTCGATCAACTGCTCAACCGTATAAATTCCCTTCTCTGCCGCATCATCCAAATCAGCAATACAATAGGAAATATCATCCGCTGCTTCCATGATATAAGTGAGTGGAAAGCGGCAATATTTGTCCATCTCTAGTTTTTTCGTTAATTCGCTAACAAAATCGACTTCAGACCAGTAATAGCCTGGTTTTTTCATTAAATAATCAAATTCTGACGGAATAGGTTCAAGGTCATAGGCGCCGCGAGTATATTTCAAAATCGAGCCAATTTGCGCGTAGGTTAGATTCAGCTTCAATAGACGATGAGCCATTCGCAGCCCTTGTGCATTTCCCTCGAACGAACATAAATCTCGCTTCAGCTGGCGACGAAATAAGTCTTGTTTTTCATTTCCCGTCAGTTGCAACGCTTTAATTTTACAAGGGTCAGGAGACTCAGGTGTGAACACGTAATCCGGTGCTAATAATTTACTAAACCAGCGCTGAATCGCAGCTTCACCAAAATGCCCAAATGGTGGGTTACCAATGTCGTGCATCAAACACGCCATCTCGACAAGGCTTTCAAACGCATCACAGCGTTCGGTCAGTCCATATTCATCCAATAATTTTTTCTTTTTAAGCTCACCCAGCACTGTTTTGCTGATGTAACGCCCGACTTGCTGGACTTCAAGAGAATGAGTTAAACGGCTGCGTACTGCGGAATTTTGTTCGAGGGGAAAAACTTGGGTTTTCTGTTGTAAGCGACGGATTGCGGCAGAGTTAATAATACGTCCACGATCACTTTCAAATAAACGGTTTACCGCGTCTTCATCCTGTGCGGAAATTCGTTGGCTTTTGGCACTAATATAATTACGTTGAAAACTCAGTTTTCTAACAAAGTTAATCTCTTTTTCCGCCATGCTTACCTCTATACCTCGCCTTTTAATTCCAGAGTACCCAAAGAAAAGGCAGAGGAAAACCCACCTTTCGATGTTACACTTTAGCCATCTACAGCATAAGTGCCTAATTAATCAACAGTGAGTATGACATAATGAAAATCGGTATCATAGGTGCGATGGAGCAAGAAGTTGCGACCCTGCGCGAAAGAATTGAAGGCTGCCAAACATTGAGCCTTGCTGGCTGTGAAATTTATACAGGAAAAATGAGCGGCGTTGATGTTGCCTTATTAAAATCAGGTATTGGTAAAGTGGCAGCCGCCATCGGCACCACGTTACTGTTAGAACACTGCAAGCCAAATGTGGTCATCAATACAGGTTCAGCGGGTGGTTTAGATCCGCGTTTAAATGTCGGTGATATTGTTGTCTCTACCGAGGTACGCTACCACGATGCCGATGTTACTGCATTCGGATATGAACCTGGTCAAATGGCACAGTGCCCACCTGCATTTATTGCAGATGCCAAATTAATTGAAACAACCGAACAATGTGTTAAAGCCTTAGATATGAACGCAGTGCGTGGTCTGATTTGCAGTGGTGACGCATTTATTAATGGCGCAGAGCCTTTAGCTCGCATCAAAGCTACCTTCCCGACCGTTGCTGCCGTTGAGATGGAAGCCGCTGCTATCGGTCATGTCTGCTACCAGTTTAACGTGCCTTTTGTGGTGGTCCGCGCAATTTCAGATGTGGCGGATAAAGAATCCCATACTAGCTTTGATGAATTTTTACCTGTTGCTGCACGCCAATCCTCATTGATGGTTTCCGCGATTGTCGCAGCATTAGCCTAATTCATTGTTAATCTTATTAAGGCATAATTGAGTCCCATTTATGCCTTTTCTCTAATACCTATTTGTGAAGTAATGATATGAACTCAACCTCCAAATTCATGCGCTCACTAATTGGTTTTCTGCTTTTCTTTACCTTAGCAAGCCATGCATTCACCGCGCCAAAGTACCGAGTCATTAGCTTATCACCAGCCAATACCGAGCTCGCTTACGCAGCAGGATTAGAAGACAGCTTGGTTGCTGTTAGCGCTTATTCTGATTATCCAAAAGCTGCTCAAAAGCTTGAACAAGTGGCAGATTGGCAAGGTATGAATATTGAACGCATTGTTGCCTTAAAACCGGATTTAATCTTGGCATGGCGGGGTGGAAATCCACAGCGTCCGTTGGATCAACTGGCGTCGTTGGGCATTCCAATTATCTATTTTGACCCACAAACTATTGATGGCGTTATTTCGTCTCTAGAAGAGCTTTCACAATATAGCCCTCACCCAGAGATTGCTAAAAAAAATATTATGCAAATGCGCAGCCGTTTAGAAGCGCAAAAAAACACATTGGTGAATCATGAAAAACCTAAGCGGCTATTTATTCAATTAGGCACACAGCCTTTATTTAGCGCTGGCGATCAGACCATTCAAAATGATGTCGTGAAAACCTGCGGCGCTCAAAATATTTTTGAAAATAGCGCAGTTCAATGGCCTCAAGTCAGCCGTGAGCAAGTCCTTACTCGCAAACCCGACGCTATCATTATGACTGGCTCACCGGAGCAAGAAAAAACGGTAAAAGCCTTCTGGCATTCTCAACTCAACATCCCAATTATTCGCTTAAATGAGGATTGGTTCCACCGCGCTGGTCCCCGCATCATTAATGCTACCGAACAGCTGTGCGCTCAGTTAAATGCACTTCCGAATAAATAATAAAGACAGGTATCCAAGAAGTAGAACTTAAGAATTAAGGATTGAATATCACGAAAGGGTTTTTCTAAATAGTTCGCGGTTGTAGGTCGGCGGCAAAGCAAAGATATCCCTAGGAGCATACACAAGTCTGTGACTCGAAGAGCTGAGTGTCATTAAGACCTTACCATTTGAATATCACGAAAGAGTTTTTCTAAATAGTTCGCGGTTGTAGGTCGGCGGCAAAGCAAAGATATCCCTAGGAGCATACACAAGTATGTGACTAGGGGAGCTGAGCGCAGCCAACACCCCTACAACCCGAAATATGACGAAAAATCAGACACTGAAGGACGACCCACACCCACATGTTGATTTGGCATTTGGGTTGGTCACAATAAAGCGTGAACCTTCTAACCCTTCAGTGTAGTCCACACTACCACCGACTAAATATTGCAGACTCATTGGATCGACAACCAACGCGACACCTTGTTTCTCAATGGTCATATCCCCTTCATTGATTTGGTCATCAAAGGTGAAGCCATATTGGAAACCGCTGCAACCACCGCCTGTAATGTAGACGCGCAGACGCAGGTTTGGGTTATTTTCATCGGCGACTAAGTCTTTTACTTTAATTGCTGCTGCATCCGTAAATTGCAGTGGCAGAGCTGCATCATCACTCATTTATTACTCCAGACCGATAATCGGTAAATTCATATGTAAGGCTAAGCCTACTTAGATCAATATTTCAATTATCCGTCACCTGACTGATTGGTTCAAGTGTTGTTATACAATAGAGCACAGAGTTACTATTAATCACTGTGATTGGTTCATCATTGTGATTGATAGCATTGGTTTAATCAGTCTTGTGCTTTAGAATAGCGGCAACTTTTTATTTCGTCTCTTTTCAGGAGCCCTGCAATGCACCATTCCGAAGAATTATATAAAGCAGCTCAACAGCTAATCCCTGGCGGTGTTAACTCCCCTGTTCGCGCATTTAATGGTGTCGGCGGTACTCCGTTATTTATCGAACGCGCTGATGGCGCTTACATTTATGATGCCGATGGCAAAGCTTATATTGATTATGTCGGCTCTTGGGGTCCAATGGTATTGGGTCACAACCATCCAGCCATTCGCGATGCAGTCATTCAAGCGGTTAACAAAGGTTTAAGCTTTGGTGCACCAACAGCGGCTGAAGTAGAAATGGCAAAACTAGTGTGTGATCTGGTTTCTTCTATCGAGATGATCCGTATGGTGAACTCTGGTACTGAAGCAACCATGAGTGCCATCCGCCTTGCTCGTGGTTATACGGGTCGCGACAAAATTATTAAGTTCGAAGGTTGCTACCATGGTCATGCCGACTGCCTATTAGTGAAAGCAGGGTCTGGCGCTTTAACCATGGGGGAACCTAACTCTCCGGGTGTACCTGAAGATTTTGTTAAGCACACATTAAGCTGTACTTACAATGATTTAGATTCTGTTCGCCAAGCATTTGAAAATTATCCTGATGATATTGCTTGTATCATTGTAGAACCTGTTGCGGGTAACATGAACTGCGTTCCGCCAACAGCTGAATTTTTACCGGGTCTTCGCGCACTGTGTGACGAATTTAATGCTCTGCTGATTATTGATGAAGTCATGACAGGCTTCCGCGTTGCCCTTGGTGGTGCCCAGAGTTATTACAATGTCCAGCCTGATTTAACATGTTTAGGTAAAATCATCGGTGGCGGTATGCCAGTAGGCGCTTTCGGTGGTCGTTCTGACATCATGGAAAAATTGGCGCCAATCGGTCCTATTTACCAAGCGGGAACACTTTCTGGTAACCCTGTCGCAATGGCTGCGGGTTTGGCGTGTTTAAACGAAGTATCCCAATTGGGCGTCCATGATCGTTTAACTGAACTGACAGATAAACTCGCTCGTGGTTTAGAGCGTGTCTCTAAAGATCAAGGTGTACCAATGGTGATTAACCATGTGGGTGGAATGTTTGGACTATTTTTCACTGACGCAGAATCCGTTACTTGCTACCAAGACGTCATGAAATGTGATGTGGAACGCTTTAAGAAGTTCTTCCACTATATGCTAGAACAAGGCATATACCTAGCACCTGCAGCATTCGAAGCTGGATTTATGTCTATCGCCCATAGTGATGAAGATATCCAGCGCACCATCAATGCTGCTGAAATTGCACTGGCAAAAATTAAAGCCGAGTAATTTCTCACACTAAAATCCAAAAAAATAGGCGCCATCTGCACAAGACGGTGCCTATTTTTTTGATCTGTTTTCTTTTCAAACTTATGGCTTATCTCAACATTCGCCTAAACACCGTGCGCTGTAGCAAAGCGGCAAACGAGGATAACTCGGGGAGCATACAAACGTATGTGACCCGAGTATCCGAATGGAGCCAACAACGCTACGGCGTGCGGGATGATGGAGAATTGGATGGGGAATCACCGAACATATCTTTCACCCAATCTGGTGCAGCCTCTTCTTGCGGTGCCTCATTATTCCCATTTAAATTCCATGCAGGGTCTTGCGATGTGGAACCTTGGCATAGGCTTTGAGGGTCATCCGTCCATACTGGCAACATCCTACCACCACCAAAGTCAGAACAGCTAAATTGTCCATCCATCATGACGCGCATGTCAGTAATGCCTTCTGGTGCACGGTTGATTAATGTCAGTGGCGTTTGATTATCTAAATAACGTTGATAAACCCTTAATGCCCCTGTTGAACCTGTTAATTGGGTTGGTCCGTTGTTATCGCGCCCGACCCAGACAATAGCAACTTCTTTACCGTCGATTCCAGCATACCAGCTATCACGCAAGTCATTCGTCGTGCCCGTTTTACCCGCCAGATTGTATTTTCCATATTTATTAAGTAATACGCGCCCAGTCCCTTGCTGTACCACTTGCTGCATACCAAATAGTGTTAAATATGCGGCTTGAGACGGTACTGCACGTTCTGCAGATGGGTAACTTTGGTACAGCTCTTTTCCATCACCATCAATCACAGAGCGTAACGCAGATAATTTCGCACGGTTACCTTCACCACCGATGGTTTGATACACTTGTGCGACTTCTGCTGGCGTTAAGTTCACAGCCCCCAATAACATCGCAGGGACTTTTTCCATCGCACTTTCTGGTGCGCCTAAACGGATAAAGGTGTTCATCACTTGGTCAAGACCAATTTCCATTCCTAAGTTTACGGTTGGAATATTTTGTGATTTCGCAAGCGCATCCACTAGCATCATACGTCCGTTAAAATTACGGCTATAGTTTCGTGGGCTCCAGCTTTGATTACCCACTTTTAATGTCAGTGGTTCATCGGATAGCCATGTATTTAGACGGAAGCGGTCTGGCTCACTTAATGCAGCTAAGTAAACAGGGGGTTTCGCCAGTGAACCAATGCTACGACGAGCATTCAGTGCACGGTTAAAGCCTGAAAACTGCGGGTCTGACCCGCCAACCATTGCACGAACTTCGCCATTGATGCGGTCAACAACAACCATTGCGCCTTCGATATCATCTAATTTACGAGATTTACGCAAATCAGCCACACCTGATTCAACCGCGTTTTCAGCGGCTGTTTGTGCGACAGGATCAAGTGTTGTAAAGATTTTCGCACCAGAGAGATCTTTAACTTTATCGCCCAATTTCTCATTTAGCTCTTGTCTCACCATCTGCATAAATGCAGGTTGAGATGCGACTAACCCCTCTTTGTTTTTCACACCGAGCGGTCTTGCACTGAGAATTTGGTACATTTCGCTATCAATCACACCGCGCGTTTCAAGGATTTTCAGCACAATATTACGACGTTTAATCGCATTTTGAGGCTTAGTCCATGGATTGTAGGTGGATGCACCTTGCACCATACCTACCAATAACGCTTGTTGGTCAAAACTTAACTCATTGATTGGACGACCAAAATAATACAGGCTTGCTAATGGGAAGCCGCGAATTTCATCATTACCATTTTGCCCTAAATAGACTTCGTTCAAATACAGCTCAAGAATGCGCTCTTTGCTGTAGTTGTAGTCGAGAATCAGTGCCATAAAAGCTTCATTAGCTTTACGTTTTAGGGTTCTTTCGTTGGTTAAAAATAAGTTTTTCACCAACTGTTGAGTTAAGGTACTTCCCCCCTGCACTGAACGCCCAGCCGTGACGTTCGCCACCACCGCACGACCGATAGAATATAAGCTGACACCATCATGCTCATAAAAGTTTCTATCTTCTGTTTCAAGGAGAATTTTAATTAGAGATTCAGGAAAATCCGCCATTGGCAGCACTAAGCGCTGTTCATTGTTGGCAGATTGCATCATGGTGATAAGCTTCGGATCTAAACGGAAAAAGCCAAATGAGCGTCCATTTTCGATGTTTTCAATCTTGCTTAACATGCCATTTTCAAACACCAAACGTGCGAGAACTTGCCCCTCTTTTTGGTCTGGGAAATTAAATGGTCGACGCAGAATTTCAATCGTATTGCCTTTCACCACAAACTCACCAGATGTCGTGATTTTGCTGACTTTGCGGTACTGCATTCCTTCGAGCAAGTTGGACATTTCAGCTTGGCTGTAATCCATGCCAGGTTCAAGATTCACCATGCGACCATATACCGCCGCGGGCAGATCCCACACCTTACCATCAAGGCGCTCTTTTATTTGTTGGTTTAGATAAAAACCATAAGCTGCCAGTATCACAGCGAATACCAACATTAATTTAAACAGCAGCCAGAACCAGCGCCATTTACTCTTACGAGGTTTATTCTTTTTTGAGCCTTTTTTAGTCATTTGCTCTTCTTCATCGTCTTCATCATCAAGATATTCGTCATCAATATCTTCATCATCATATAAATCGTCATCATAATCATCGCGGCGTCTACGGCGGCGTGAAGAGGATGCATTTTTTTCAGCAGCGCGTCTTTTTCGTCTACCAATGGGTTCAAAATCTTTACCGGACATGGTCGCTCCATATCTCCTATACCTAAATAGGCATTAAAATCTAACTAAAAATGCGTAGATGTAATCTAAGACTAATTTTGGCTCATAATTCAAGGAATTTCACGGAAGAAAGCTCCTAATTACACTTTCTTACGCTACCTATCGAGACCGACCGCCTAATTTACAACCCGTTATTAGAGCACAAAATTAGGTTATTTCGCACTCATCATCGCTTTTTTTGTTTGTCGAGTTGGCTGCGCATTTGCAGGATCATCTGGCCAAGGGTGCTTTGGGTAGCGACCTTTCATCTCTTTTTGCACCTCTTTATAGCTACCTTGCCAAAATGCGCCAAGATCTTGAGTAATTTGTATCGGGCGCCGAGCCGGTGAAAGTAGAGATAGTGTCAGCGTCAGGTTTCCCATTGCCACGGTCGGATTCGTTTTTTCACCAAAGACCTCTTGTAGACGAATTTCAGCTATCGGAGGTTTATCCAGAGAATAGTGAATACTTACCTCGCTACCCGATGGCGCGGTGTAAGTCATAGGAAAAAGCGCATCAAGCCATTGACGTTGCTGCCAGTCTAATCGATTTAATAATAAATTCATTAAATCAATATCCTGCAATTTTTTCTTGCTTGTCACGCCATCAAGATACGGGGCTAACCACGTATCCAACGTTTCTCGTAGTGCGGCATCATCCATTGCAGGGAGCGAATTATCAGGAAAATAGCGAGCAGCTAACGCACAGCGAATGCGTAATTGCAGCGCATTATCTTGCCAATTTAGCGTCTGTAAACCGTTTTGCTGCAACCAATACACTAACGCATTTTGAATTTCTTGAGGTTCAGGATTCGTCAGCCGTTGAGATTTTACGACTAACGGCCCACACTGTAAGCGGCGCCACGCCAGCAAGCTGCCACGTTGCTCATCCCACTCAACCGTTTCTTGGGAATCGAAAAGATATGGGCAATCCTGTTGAAGTTTTTCAATCTCAATGGGATAGGCTAGGGAGATCCGCGCATCCGCCGAACTTTCTGATTGCCAAAGTCCCGCAACCATTAACCAAGCGCTCCCTATCAATGGGTCACTGTCGTCTAAAATTGCCCCTAAGCCACTTGCGAGTTGATAGCGAGTCTGGTTATCGCGGGATTTAGCAATATAGTCCGGAAACCCTGCCGCCAGTAGTGTTGGTAACCACTCACTAATCAATGAGTTCGTTTTGTACAATGCCTGCGTGACTTTCTCACCACTTAAAACTGATGCCCGCTTACACCAATTCTCGGTGGGTCTCTCTAAATAAGTATGAAGATCCGTTACGCCGTTACGAGGTGGTTCCTCAATAATTGCCACTAATAATGCCGCAAGCTGCACAACCTGTTTATTGTGAGTTTGCTGTGCATGGTACAACATAGCAGCCGTACGGACTGACGTTCCCATACCTGCCATTTTATTCCCCATCGAGGTGAGTTTTCCTTGGCTATCTGTCATGCCCAGCTTAAAGAGCAAGGTTTTAGCGGCAGACAATGCCGCATCAGGGGGAACATCCAACCATTGAAGTTGAGAAACGTCATGACATCCCCATTGAAGAAGCGCTAACCATAACCCACTTAAATCACTATTGTTGATTTCTGCTTCGCTAAATGGCGCAGCACGTTCAGCTTGCTCTGCGCTAAATAGATGCCAACATACCCCTGCCTCTAAACGCCCTGCTCGTCCTGCCCGTTGAGTCATGGAAGCTTGGCTAATCCGTTTTTTGACTAATTTGGTTAAACCACTTCTGGGGTTAAACTGTCCCACTCGCTCGAAGCCACTGTCCACCACTAGCCGGATCCCTTCGATAGTTAAGCTCGTTTCTGCAATATTGGTGGCAAGCACCACTTTACGTTTACCTTCTGGTGCAGGGAAAATGGCTTGTTGCTGAGCTTGGATAGATAAAGCGCCATACATTGGGCACAAGATTACATCCTCACTCACCCTCTTTTCTAGCTCACTTTTGGTGCGTTCAATTTCACCAACTCCGGGTAAAAACAGTAATAAGGAGCCACTTTGTTGCTGCATTAATTGCCAAACCGCGCTAGCGACTTCCTGATGGAAAGGTTTATTCGGATTGATGGGTCTATACTCTCGCTGAACGGGAAATGCTTTTCCCAGAGAACTTATCACAGGTGCATCAGGGAATAACTGGCTAAGCCCCTGATTATCAAGAGTTGCAGACATTAATAGAATTTTTAAATCATCCCGCAATGCTTGTTGAGAGTCCAATAACAGTGCTAACCCTAAATCCGCTTGTAAGTTACGCTCATGAAACTCATCCAAGATG
>NZ_JAMPSW010000063.1:0-23196 GCF_028484855.1 Providencia sp. PROV033
TTTATTTATTATGGTTGGCATGGAAAACAGCGACTGCTAGCTATGAGCCGTTGAAAACAGATAGCAAAGCCTCTAAAAGTGTAACATGGTTCCAAGGCGGGTTATTGCAGTTCTTAAATCCGAAAGCGTGGATGATGGGATTAGGCGCAGTAGGCAGTTTTAGTCTGCCTGGTGAGCTATTTACTCAATCCATTATCTTGATGAGCATCGCTTTTGTGGCGGTGAACTTAACGGCAGGCTTGATCTGGATGGGATTTGGTTCTTTGATTGGTGTCTTCTTACGTAGCCGACGTGCATGGTTTATTTTCAATTTGGTCATGGGGATATTAACTGCCGCTTGTGTGCCATTAATTTGGCTGGAGTAATCCATTTCCAATAAATAAAAAAGGCACGTTAAGTGCCTTTTTTTATCGTTCAATTCAAATCATCATCTAATCTAAATCGACATTTTTACTACCAAACAGGTAGGTGAAAATGAATCCACACAGATACGAAACTAAGACACCGCCAGCATACACAGCCATGGCTGGAAGCACGCCTTGGTCAGAGGTCATCAGTGGAATCGCAATTAATCCGGAAGGTCCGAACACCGTATTTAAACCAACAGGTAAGCCCATCCAGGCTACGGCACCAATAAAGAACCCACCGGCAGCACCACCTAAACAGGCCGTCACAAACGGTTTTACTCGCGGTAGCGTGACACCATAGATCAATGGTTCACCGATTCCTAAGAAGCCTGGGAATAACGCTCCACCAATTTGGCTACGCGTCACGGAGCCTTTTTTCGCTTTTACATACAAGGCTAATGCTGCGCCGACTTGACCCGCTCCAGCCATTGCTAAGATTGGAAATAGTGAGTTAAAGCCTTGGGCTTCGACTAATGCCACATACACAGGAATAAAACCTTGGTGGACACCGAACATGACCGCAATTAAGAACAAGCCTGCTAATACCGCGGTTCCTATCGGGTTACCATTTAAGTGCATGAACAGCCAAGACATTCCTTCGAAGAGCCATACGCCGATAGGCATGATGAAAACAAAGGTAGCAGCCCCAACGATGAGCAGTGTAATGGTCGAGGTTAAAATAATATCTAAGCTTGCAGGAATAATTTTACGAACTTGTTTTTCGACCCAAGCACCGAAAATACAGGCAATCAGGATACCGATAATGTTACCTCTAGGGTCGATATACCAACCAAAGAAGTCTGTCATACCAGAATAGAAGCCTTTAGTGGCAGCCGGATCGTAGCCTAAAATAAACAGTGCTGCGATAATCGCCCCGTTCACACCACTTCCGCCAAAGGCTTTTTGTGCGTTATAACCGATTAGCAGTCCCATAAAGGTGAATAGACCTTTACCAAACACGCTCATATAGGCAATTAAGCTTTTTAGATGGTCCAGCTGAGTTGAATCCGCAGGGAATAAATTTTGGTTTGCTGACAATAATGTTAGCAATGACGCTAATCCCATTAACAGACCTGCGCCGATAAAGCCTGGAATTAATGGGGTAAAAATGGTCGCGAACTTAGATAAAAACCGATGGACTGCACTGGTTTGTTTCTTCTTAAGTTGCTGTTTATTCGCAGAGGCGATCTCTTTCAGATCTTGCGTCGCCGACGCATCGTGAAGCTCATCGGCTTCGCCGCTCTCTAGCATCTGCTTCATCAGATCTGCGGCTGCTTGAGCTTTACCAGGACCAAGAACAACTTGTAGTTGGTCATCACTTTCAATCACGCCAAGTACACCTGCAATTTGTTTGATTGCCGCTTTATCCACGAATTGGTCATCATGTAATGTGAGTCGCAAGCGGGTCATGCAGTTGCCGCATTGCTTGATATTACGACCGCCACCTACGTGTTGCAGGATCTGCTGTATCATTTCATTGGTTATTTTAGCCATACTGTTTCTCTCATAAATATCCGTTGATTAGACGGATTTTGCGATGTTGAGGGCAGTGCGAATAAAGCCATGGTTTTTAGCGAGTAATTGACGAGCTTCATCGGCATTTAAACCCGATAAAATCATCAAAATCGCTGTCTTACAGTGTCTATCACATTGTTGTAATGCAGATTCTGCGGTCTGGCGGTCACATTCAGTTGCTTCCATCACAATCTTGGTTTGGCGTTCGATAAGTTTGGCATTCGTCGCTTCGACATCGACCATCAAGTTACCAAACACCTTGCCGATGCGGATCATCGCTCCGGTGGTGATCATATTTAGAATGAGTTTTTGAGCCGTTCCTGCTTTCATTCGTGAAGAGCCTGTGACAACTTCAGCGCCAACAATAGGGGTAATGGCAATGTCGGCGGCTTGAGAGACAGGGCTGTCAGGGTTACAGCTAATCGCCGCGACGGTAGCACCTAAGGCGCGAGCGTATTTCATGGCACCCAGTACATAGGGAGTACGCCCACTCGCCGCGATCCCAACGAGAACATCGTTTTGATTAAAATTGATATTTTTTAAATCCTGTTCACCGAGTTCGGGTTTGTCTTCTGCATTTTCAACGGCACGAAAGATGGCTTGGTGACCACCGGCAATCAGCCCAATCACTTGTTCATGTGGGGTTCCATAGGTAGGAGGACATTCACTGGCATCGAGGATCCCTAAGCGTCCTGATGTGCCCGCACCGGAATAGATTAAGCGACCACCACGTTGGAAGGCATCGGCAACCTTATCGACCAATTGTGCAATTTGCGGTAAGGTTTTTTCCACAGCCAAAGGGACTTTTTTATCTTCATTGTTAATCACTTGAAGCATTTCAAGAGTAGACAATTGGTCAATGTGGGTGCTGGCTTCATTGCGACTTTCCGTGACCATCTTGCTTAAATCAATCGACATAGTAATAACTCCTTAAACGTATCATGAGGGGTATGCTATGGAATTATTTATTCCTTTGATGTGATGGCTATCACGGTGCAATCTATTCTCTCTTGCCAAAATAAGCGAATAATCTTGGTTGCTTATTACTCGATAAAATAATAATTATTTGAATTTAAATAATTAATTTTCAAGCATTGAGTTTTTATTGCAGGAATAATTTATTTGTAAATTTATTCTGTAGATAAAGGTTTACCTTCTTGAGGGCTATTATGACGTTACTTGATACCATCACGTACCTATTACCACGACTCGCGGAAAATCAACGTAAAATTGCGCAATTTATCTTAGAAAGTCCTGAAAAAGTGCTGAAACTGTCCTCTTCGCAATTGGCAGAACAGCTTGGAATCAGTCAATCCGCTATTGTGAAGTTTAGTCAAAAGTTAGGCGTAAAGGGGTATCCCGCGCTGAAACTGGCATTGAGTGAAATTATTGGTCGCCAGCAGCTCGATATAGGAGAACCCCATAGTGCGTTGCATAACCGAATTACTCAAACGGATAGCTTGATGGTGGTCGCCCAGAAGCTGGCATTAGAGAAAAATTATTCCATCACCGAAACAACTAAACGCCTTGATTTTAAACAGTTTGAAAAAATCATTCAGCGCATAGACAGTGCGCAGCGTGTGCAAATTGTCGGGATTGGAGGCTCAGGTCTCACCGCGAAAGATTTAAGCTATAAGCTCCAGAAGATTGGAATTACGACACTGGTGGAGCCTGATCACCATGTTCAAATTGCCGCGGCATTAACGTTAACGCCACAAGATGTACAAATTGTCATTTCCTTTTCTGGAAAGCGTAAAGATATGCTCACTGCCGCCAATATTGGACATCAAAATGGGGCTTGTGTTATTGCGATTACGCGCTCGAAAGATTCTCCTCTAGCGCAAATGTCGGATTATATGTTGGAAAGCGTGGCGGAAGAGAATGAATGGCGGAGCTCTTCTATCTCTTCAAGAACGGCACAAAATACCCTTACCGATTTGTTGTTCATGGCATTGCTACAAAAACGGGAAGATAAAGCGAAAGCCTTGGTGATGAATGCAAAAGTGATGATAAATAAACTTGATGAATAACGATTAATGCCTCGATAACTTTGCAAAATAACTTTATCTGCGTTAAGACTAAAGGAGATATTATTTCGCTTAAAATAATTAATTGAGGGAGAGTCCATGAGGGCGTTGATCGTTTATACCGAGCTAACAGATGAAGATTCTGTGATCAGCCATGCGGTAGCACGGCTGGCAAGTGAACTGAATGACGAGCATGTAGAAACGGTCATTATTCGTGATTTCGAGGATGGTCTTGCCTATATCCGCTCAAATACCAGTATTGACTGCTTGCTTTATGGGCGAGATATGTCTGATAAGGAAGAGCAAGCGCAAGCCCATCGGCTAATTACCCAGCTTCATCGTCGTCAAGAAGATGTGCCTGTTTTTCTCTTGAGTGATCGTGAAGAAGCTTTAGTGGCTTTTGACCGAAAAATGATGGAGCAAGTGGATGAGTTTGCGTGGATTTTAGAAGACTCAGCCGACTTTATTGCTGGGCGAGTTCTCGCCGCAATTATTCGCTACCGCGCTCAATTACTCCCGCCATTAATGAAAAGCCTAATTAAATACAGTGATGTGCATGAACATTCATGGGCTGCGCCAGGGCACCAAGGCGGAGTCGGCTTTACGAAAACGCCAGCGGGGCGTATTTATCATGATTTCTTTGGTGAAAACTTATTCCGTACGGACATTGGTATTGAGCGGGTTGCCGTGGGATCACTTCTTGATCACACCGGCGCATTCGGTGAATGCGAAAAAAATGCCGCACGAATTTTTGGCGCAGACCAGTCTTACTCTGTGGTGGTGGGCACATCAGGCTCGAACCGTACAATTATGCAGGCATGCATGACGGATGAGGATGTCGTGGTTATTGACCGTAACTGCCATAAATCCATTGAGCAAGGTTTGATTTTGACGGGAGCAAAACCTGTTTATATGGTTCCAAGCCGTAACCGCTATGGCATTATTGGACCAATTTACCCAACCGAAATGTCTCCTGAAGCTATCCAAGAAAAAATCGCTAACAACCCGTTCACCGCGGATAAACTGGGCAAAAAACCTGCTTATAGCGTAGTGACAAACTGTACTTATGATGGCGTTTGCTACAACGCACGCAAAGTCCAGAATTTACTGGATAAATCTCTCGATAGGATTCATTTTGATGAGGCATGGTATGGCTATGCCCGATTTAATCCCATTTACCGTGACCATTTTGCGATGCGTGATGAAGAACGTAAGGATGACGATCCAACGATTTTTGCGACTCACTCGACCCATAAATTACTGAATGCGCTTTCGCAAGCATCGTTTATTCATGTCAGAAATGGGCGTAATGCCATTGATTTTAATCGCTTTAACCAAGCGTATCATATGCATGCAACTACCTCTCCACTGTACGCTATCTGTGCTTCTAACGACATTGCCGCGGATATGATGGATGGAAATAGTGGGCGCTCATTAACTGACGAAGTGATTCGTGAAGCCATCGACTTCCGTCAATCACTGGGTTATCTCTACAAAGAGTTTCAAAATGATGGGGAGTGGTTTTTCAAGCCGTGGAATCAGGAAACCGTGAAGGACCCTGCAACAGGTGAACGTTACGATTTTGAGTTCGCGCCTGTTGAGCTTTTGATGAAAGAGCAAAGCTGCTGGGTGATGAATCCGGAAGATACATGGCATGGATTCAAAAATATCCCTGCTGATTGGGCGATGCTTGACCCTATAAAAGTGAGTATTCTGGCGCCGGGTATGGGGGATGATGGTAAATTACTGGATTCTGGTGTACCCGCAGCCTTGGTCACAGCATGGCTAAATCACTACGGTATTGTGCCAACGCGCACCACAGATTTTCAAATTATGTTTCTGTTTTCTATGGGGATCACCAAAGGTAAGTGGGGAACATTGGTCAATGCATTGCTCTCTTTTAAACGCCACTATGATGCTAATACTCAGTTAAAAAAAGTGTTGCCGGAAGTGGTAGAAGTCGCACCTGATATTTATGGTGATATGGGGTTACGTGATTTGGGCAATAAAATGTTTGCGTATTTGCAACGTAATAACCCTGGCAGTCAGCTTAATCAAGCCTACTCGGAGTTACCGAATGTCATGATGAGCCCCCGTGATGCGTATCAACAGATTGTTGCTAACCGTGTTGAAGCCGTACCGTTAGACAAACTGGCTGGACGTATTGCGGCAAACTCGATTATTCCTTACCCGCCGGGGATCCCAATGTTGTTATCGGGCGAAAGCTTTGGAGAAACCGACAGTCCACATATTGGCTATTTGCGTAGTTTACAAGCGTGGGATAGCGAATTTCCGGGTTTCGAGCATGAAACGGAAGGCACAGAAAAAATTAATGGCGAATACCATGTGATGTGCGTGAAAGCTCGATAGTGAGAATGTAATTAAATTTAGGGGTTAATACCGAAAATAGATCCTTATCAGGGATTAGCTAAGGATCTATTGTGTCTTTCTGGCGGTTACTATGAGCGGAATTAACGCCTAATCTGGTGTGAGAATGTGTGGTTAACTAATGGAATGATAGGAATTTTTTGTTTATTAAAATAATCGTTATCTTCAATAAAGCCTAATTGATGGCAATATTGTGAAGCATAGCCACTGACTAAAAGTTTCCAATTGAATTTAAAGTCTGGATAAGTTTTTTTTGCGATTTTATAAATACTGGTTGTGCAGTTATTCCACATAGAATGATATTTTTCATCATTTTCTTTCAATGAATTGATTTTATCCATGTAATTGATAAACAATTCAGTAATAAGTGGTTTATCTAAATTTAAGGGATAAATATAGACTTGCTCATTGCGTAAATTAACCCGCGTACCAATCAAATCCTGCTCATCCGCGACCACATAGATAATATCGTAGTGATAGAAAAAACCTTTCCAAACCGAAAATTGCTGATGTGATTTTCGCCGTGTTTCAATGGAAAAAGAGACATAGTCTCCATTGGAAAAACCAAAACTCAAAAAAACATGGGCAATCATTTTACCAGACCAATGTGACTGTACTAAATCGACACTTTGCAGATCAGACAAGTTGTAATGTTTGGTACCCCATATGTATTCGTTTTTATCTGTGAATTGAAACGAACGAAAATTGTGGATGGCAACCTCTGAAGTATCACGGTTAAAATCCATAGAGGATTTATAGCGATACTCTGTTCTCCACTCGTCTTTAGGAAGTAAATTACTCATCATCGCATTTTCAATAGAACGGACATGGCTCGGGAGTAATCTAAAACAATCCCCGGTGTCCACGTCATTATACTTGCATGTTTTCTGAGCTGGGACATGACCCAAAGTTCAGGGCTAAAGAGTAATTTAAGTAGCAACATGAAGCCGCCTTTTTTCTCAGTAAAATATCCTTCAGTACTTTTTATTAGCGCTAAAGAGACAACGGTTGAGCAATTACGGTTAGTTAAATTGTAGGTCGTGTCTTTGCTGTATTCACGCCAAAAGGCATCCAGTTTTTCTTTACTGATCCCTTCAATGGTTAATTTGAAATTAGACGGCGGCGCAATTTTCATTTCATCAAGATAACTGATTTGAAAAACGCCAGTGTCATTGTTTTCTTCCGTGGATTTTAATATCTGTAAGAATTGCGCCGTATCGCGGTCAATATCTTTCTCTGGGTAGTGGCTGATATAAATCTCATCGAGTTCAAAGGCGACATGCCCTGTACTAATGACCCCCTGAGAATTGCGGGAGACAATGTAGCGCTGGATAATTTTAAAAAATAACGGTAGTTGCCCTGTGGTTGTCCAAACATGTAGGGTGCCGGATTCTCTGTCTGAAGATGAGTGATTACGTACAAAAGTTATTTGATCCACATCATCGGATATCCGGCTACTGACGACAAAATAGTACACAAAGAATGAGTCTAGGGAGAAGATCATAATCAGCGTACCGACATCCCAATAGACTTGGCGGGATGAATAGTCAAAAGACCATGGAATAAAATTCCATAAGCCAAGTAAGAACTCAATAATGGATACGGTAAACATCAGTTTCCAGCGCTGAAACTTTAAAACCACGCTGTTGGACATTTTCCAGATAGCGCTGACCATCAGATATAAGCCAGTAATAAAGCCAGAAAGAACGGTTTCCCAAGCATGTATTTTGGAAAACAAGACAATGTAGACCATAAGCAGCAGCACTAGCCCACGGCTGATTCGTAATCCTCGAGTGGCACCTTGGCAATATGCTGAGCAAACAAAGGAGCGAATGGCTTCCAATAAAATTGGAATACATAGAAAAATCATGTACTCATGGGGATCTGCAAAAAAAGGTAATAAGAAAAAGCAGGCGCCAATAAACACACCAAAGAGTGTTAATGCGAGAATAAACCAAAAATATTTTTTTGCTGTGTTTCTGCCATAGAGCATTGTCATTATATAAATCATGCTGTACCAACCATAGAATCTAGATAAGTGCTAATGCCTTATCTTTATAGGTTTTTATTTTTTAATTTGTCGGATAGGCTTCATTATAATGGGGATATTACAGTGACAAAATAGATGCTCACTGAAGTGTTTTACTATGATTTTAATCTATTGAAGAATAAGTGTTATTTTTAATATTACACTTTCTTTGATTGGTTTTAACTGCTTAAAGTTAATGATATGTTAATATTTAAATCTATTAATTACACCTCAAATCTTCAGATTATTTTTTAAAAAGACTATAAATAAGATTTTTATGTGTAATTTAAATTTTTAAAGGTTTTGCACTAATTAAGAATATCTAATTTGGTCTTATTGTAAAAATAGCCCTTATTAATATGACCTTAATAAGGGCTTATTCATTGAAATAAATTACCGATTAACCTGCTTCAAACTCATTGGTCATGGTTTCTAGCTGTTCTTGTAAATCCATCCACTCCATTTCAACGTCTTCGAGTGCGGATTTTTGTTCTGTCTGTTTCTTCAAACAGTCAGTGAGTTCCGCTTTTTTATCTTGCTCATAAATGGCTGCGTCAGATAATTTTGCCTCTAATTCTGCCAAGGAAATCGAATACTTTTCCATTTTCTTTTCCAATTCCGTCATTTTTTTACGGATGGGTTGAGTCAGTTGACGGAACTCGGCTTCTCGGCGTTTTTGGTCTTTTCTATCTTGAGCCGTGACAGTTGAGGTACTGGCTGGTTTTTCTTTATCAAGCAGTTCTCGTGCTTGCTGCAATTCCATTTTGTTTTGTTCGGCTAACCATTGTTGGTAATCTTCAAGGTCGCCATCAAATTGCTCAACTTTTCCGCCATGAACCAGATACAGCTCGTCGGTTGTGGTGCGCAGTAAGTGTCTATCATGGGAAACCACCACTAAGGCCCCTTCGAAAGCCATTAATGCTTCAGTCAGTGCTTGGCGCATGTCCAAGTCTAAATGGTTGGTTGGCTCATCGAGTAACAGTAAATTAGGGCGTTGCCAGACAATCAGCGCTAATACTAGGCGAGCTTTTTCACCACCGGAAAATCGCCCACTAGGATCAGTCACTTGGTCGCCTTTAAAGCCAAACCCTCCTAAATAGTCACGTAACTGTTGTTCCGTTTGCTCTGGCGCTAAGCGGGCAAGATGCTGCAACGGGGATTCATCAGCGTGCAAATATTCTAATTGGTGCTGGGCGAAATACCCCAGTTTAATGCCCTTGGCGAGGGAAATTTCACCGTGCAATGGGGGTAAATCTCCCGCTAACATTTTGATTAATGTTGATTTACCTGCACCATTTCGCCCAAGTAAACCAATGCGTGAGCCGGGGACTAAATTCAATTTAATGGATTCTAATACCACTTTTTCACCGTAACCAGCACTGACTTTTTCCATTTTTAATAATGGGTTAGGTAAGCTTTCTGGTTTGCGGAATGAAAAATGGAATGGGTTATCCACATGTGCAGGGGCAACCATCTCCATACGCTCAAGCATTTTAATACGGCTTTGAGCTTGCTTCGCTTTCGTTGCTTGTACTCTGAAGCGGTCAATGTAGCTTTGTAAGTGAGCGGCTTTGGCTTGTTGGCTCTCATACAGAGCCTGTTGTTGTGCCAATTTAGTGGCACGTTGACGCTCGAAAGAGGAGTAGTTACCCGTGTATTCGAACATCGTTTCTTGTTCGATATGCAGCACTTTATCGATAATAGGATCGAGGAAGTCCCTATCATGGGAAATCAAGATCAGTGTGCCTGAGTAGCTCTTAAGCCATTTTTCCAGCCAAATGACGGCATCTAAGTCTAAGTGGTTCGTTGGTTCATCGAGCAACAATAAATCAGAACGGCACAATAGGGCTTGCGCTAAGTTCAAGCGCATACGCCAGCCACCCGAAAAGGATTTTACTGGGGACTGTAGTTGTGCCTGACTAAAGCCTAAACCATGTAGTAGGCTGGCCGCACGGGATTGAATCGTCCATGCATCAATGGCATCTAACTGTCCGTGAACCACGGCAATGGCATGACCATCATTTTTTTCATTCGCTTGCTGGAGTTTTTGTTCTAGGGCACGAAATTCGCGATCGCCATCAATCACATACTCAATACAAGGCACATCAAGGGCTGGGGTTTCTTGATTAACCCATGCCATTGACCAATTGCTTGGAAAGGTTGCTGATCCTGCTTCTGCTTGTAATTCACCTTTTAGCAGTGCCAGCAATGTGGATTTTCCGCAGCCGTTTTTACCCACTAATCCGACTTTCTGTCCCGGATTGATAGTCGCAGTTGCATTGTCCAGCAGAACACGTACACCTCGGCGAATTTGTAATGAAGAGAAAACAATCATAGAAACCGTCTATTGAAAATATGTTAAATTATTGAGTTAGATATATTCGAATAAAAAAGTTATTACTGAAATATATTCAGCTTAAAATACATTTAGCAGGCTGCATGGTAACGGAAAATTATCCGCCTGACACGCCTTTGAGGAGGGAAAGATGTCAAATTCGCTAAAAGTACTGGTGGTCTACGCTCACCCAGACCCCCATGAGTCAGTTGCTAATCGTCTGTTATTAGATGCGGTGCGTGATTTTGATAATGTCACTATCCATGATTTATATGCAACATACCCCGATTATTTTATTGATGTCACCGCAGAACAAAAGCGACTTTGTCAGCATGATGTCATCGTATTTCAGCATCCTCTCTATACTTATAGTTGCCCCGCTTTATTAAAAGAGTGGTTTGACCAAGTGCTGACTCGCCGGTTTGCCACAGACCAAGGTTATCAAAAGTTAAAAGGCAAATATTGGCGTTCGATTATTACGACAGGGGAGCCAGAAGAGTCTTACCAGCATGGCGGTTATAATCGCTATCCGTTATCCGAAATTCTTCGCCCATTTGAATTGACTGCGTTGATGTGTGATATGCAGTGGCTAGAACCGAGTATCATTTATTCTGCCCGTCGACTAAGCAAACAACAATTACAGCAAGCAGTTGAAGAATATAAACAATGGATGAAGCAGCCCCTCAATATGGGAGATATTTCAAATGGATGAGTTGAATCTATTTGAATCGGTGATCATATTTTTATGCGCCGGTGTTGTGATGGTGCCAATTGCCCAAAAAATCCGATTGGGTGCGGTGTTAGGGTATTTACTCGCTGGGATCATCATTGGTCCTTTTGTGTTGGGTTTTATCCGCAATGTGAATGATATTCTGCATTTCTCTGAGTTAGGTGTTGTCTTCTTAATGTTTTTGATAGGACTCGAGCTGAAGCCATCTAAATTATGGGAACTGCGTCGGTCAATTTTTGGTGTGGGAACCATCCAAGTGGTTGTCACTGCGGTGCTAATGGCAGGGGTGCTCATTCTGGCACAATTTTCTTGGCAGGCTGCGGTAGTCGGTGGCTTGGGCATGGCGATGTCCTCGACGGCGATGGTGCTGCAATTGATGAACGAAAAAGGGATGTCTAATCAAGAAAGTGGGCAGCTTGGTTTTTCCGTTTTACTGTTCCAAGATATGGCCGTTATCCCCATTATGGCGTTGATTCCGTTATTAGCCGGTGATACGGGGAGCAGCGATTGGTACAAAATTGGTTTGAAAGTGGTAGCGTTTGTAGGGCTGTGGGTTGTCGGTCGCTATTTATTACGTCCACTATTTAGACTAGCCGCCAAATCGGGGGTGCACGAGATTTTCACGGCAGCCGCGCTGTTAGTGGTATTAGGTTCGGCACTGATTATGGAAAGCCTAGGGTTCTCAATGGCTTTGGGAACATTTATGGCTGGAGTGATGCTGGCGGAAACAGAATTCCGTCATGAACTAGAGATTAATATCGAGCCGTTTAAAGGATTATTGTTAGGGCTGTTTTTTATCTCTGTTGGTATGTCTCTGAATCTACAAGTGTTGTGGACTTACCTTCCACAAGTCTTGATCGCTGTTGTAGTATTAGTCGCGGTGAAAGCACTGGTGTTGTATGCGCTAGGGTTTGTGGCTCGCTTACGTAATGGTGCTCGCGCACAGTTTTCTGGGGTACTGAGCCAAGGTGGGGAGTTTGCCTTCGTGATTTATGCCACCGCGTTTGGCGCGAGTGTTATTGATGAACGTCAAATGGACCTCTTGTTGGTTGTGGTGACTTTGTCGATGATGACAACGCCACTTGTGATGCAGCTGATAGATGCGTATCTCAACCGCCGTTATAATCAGCAAGCGACATCGACAGAAAAACCGTTTGTGGAAGATACTAATCCTCACGTTATTTTAGTGGGATTTGGGCGCATGGGGCAGGTGGTTGGTCGTTTGTTGATGGCGAATAAAGTGAACATTACGGTGCTTGAACAAGATGTCACGGCAATTAGCACGATGCGCCGCTATGGATATACCGTTTATTATGGGGATGCGCGTGAGCTGCAACTTCTTCGTTCGGCAGGCGCGGATAAAGCGAAATCGATTGTGATCACCAGCAATGTGCCTGAGGAAGTGATGGAAATTGTGCGTATTTGCCAAGAAAATTTCCCTAACTTGCATATTATTGCACGAGCTAAAGGGCGTTTAGAGGTACACGAATTATTGCACAGTGGCGTGACGGATTTCAGCCGTGAAACCTTCTCAAGTGCGCTGGAAATGGGCAGTAAGGCGCTAGTTAGTACCGGTATGCACCCTCATAAAGCTTATCGAGCTAAGCAACATTTCCGCAGACTCGATATGCGTATGTTACGCGATATCATTCCTGAAAATGAAAACAGCGACAGCGGGCAAATCTCACGCATTAAAGAGGCGCGGCGTGAACTTAACGAACTTTTCGAAAAAGAGATGCAAAGAGAAAATCGCCAACCGCATAGCTGGAATAACGAACAGTAAGGTAGAAAAATGGCAGCAACACGTAAGCGTTTTATTGCTGGGGCAACTTGCCCTAAATGCAAGTCTCAAGACACCTTAATGATGTGGCGAGAAGACAAAATTGATGTGGTTGAATGTGTGAGCTGTGGGGATCAACAGCGCCAAACCGAAGGTGATGCCACTGAGCATGTGAGAAAGCAAGAACAAGTTATTGGGATTTTTACCCCAGAATAAGAGAATTTTGTCAATTCTCAATACAGCACAATTGTTTTCCGGTACAATTGGCAAAAATTTTTCCCTTACGGGTCGTAGGAGATGTCATGAAAGTAGCAAAAGACTTGGTTGTAAGCCTCGCTTACCAAGTAAGAACAGAAGACGGTGTTTTAGTTGATGAGTCCCCGGCAAACGCGCCAATGGATTATCTGCATGGCCGTGGATCTTTAATTTCTGGTCTGGAAAAAGCATTAGAAGGTCGTGAAGTTGGCGAACATTTCGATGTTGAAGTCGCTTCAGACGATGCATATGGTCAATACGATGACAACTTAGTTCAACGCGTACCAAAAGATGTATTCATGGGCGTTGACGAGCTGGAAGTGGGTATGCGTTTCTTAGCGGATACTGATATGGGTCCAGTTCCTGTTGAAATCACTGGCATCGAAGGCGATGAAGTTATCGTCGACGGTAACCATATGTTAGCAGGTCAAAACCTGAAATTTAATGTTGAAGTCATGGCTATCCGTGAAGCAACAGAAGAAGAAATCGCACATGGTCACGTCCATGGTGCTGATGGTCACGACCATGACCATGATCACGAAGGTGGTTGCTGTGGCGGTGGCGGTCATAGCCACGGTTCAGAAGGCGGTTGCTGTGGTGGTGGCGAAGGTCAAGGCCACGGACACAAGCATGGTGGCTGTGGTTGCCACTAATCTCTAAAAAAGAGATTCAATAAAAAGTGAATTCGCTTTTTATTTCGAAAGTAGGCTCAACATTTTTATGTTGGGCTTTTTTTTACTCAACATTCAGTCTCAAGTATTCACTGTTATTAAATTTAATAATTACTGAAATTTATTGTAAATCAGTTGGTTATTTTTCTAACTTATAATTCCCATGATTTTTATCGAGATTAATTTCTTTGTTTATCTCGTGTCATTGTCTCAATTATCGAGGAAAATCATGATGGGAATGCCCTCTATTTACCCTACAAAAACAACCATTTATAAACCAGATAAAGCCTGGAATGGTTATACATTATTTTCAGTGGCTAATAAGGGCGCTGTGCTTATTGATATGAATGGCAATGAAGTTCATGTTTGGCAGGACAGTAATGGAGTGCCTTGTAAAATGTTACCTCGAGGCAATCTGCTGAGTTATGAATGGTCAAAAGAAGGTGATAAATATCGCGAATATACTCGGTTGGTCCAGCGGGATTGGGACAATAACGAAGTTTGGTCATTTGATCGTGTCGAATTATTGACGGATGATGCTGGGGAGCAATATTGGTCTGCAAGAGCCCATCATGATTTTCAACGGGAAGGAAACCCCGTCGGGTATTATACGCCTGACTTGATATCTCCTATCTATGAAGGAAAAACATTATTACTTTGCCATCGAAATATTCAAAATCCTCAAATATCAGATAAGCCATTACTGGATGACGTCTTTGTTGAGGTTAATTGGCAGGGAAATATTGTATGGACTTGGGCGCTCAGTGATCACTTTTCAGAGCTCGGTTTTTCTGAAACCGCAAAGAATGTCTTTTATCGTAACCCTAATCTCATATCTGATGGTGTGGGGGATTATTTACATATCAATAGCCTATCTCGGCTTGGTCCCAACAAACACTATGATAATGGCAATACTGATTTTCATCCTGAGAATATAATATGGAGCTCTCGGGAAGCGAATATTATTGGAATTACCAGCCGTGAAACAAGAAAGATTGTATGGCAAATTGGACCTGATTATACCCATGATAATGTTAAACATTTAGGGGGGATTATTGGTCAACATCATGCCCATCTTATTCCTCAAGGGTTACCGGGTGCGGGGAATATTTTACTGTTTGATAATGGCTGGCAAGCAGGCTATGGGCAAGCAACGCCAACCTCGCTTTATGGATTAAAAAATGCGGGTCGTGACTATTCTCGAGTCTTGGAGATAGACCCGATCAGTTTAGATATTGTTTGGCAGCATTCTGCAAATGAGCAGGGATTTAAAATGCCGACGAATCGTTTTCGATTTTTTAGTCCGCATGTTAGCAGCGCACAACGACTCCTCAATGGTAATACATTGATTACAGAGGGCGCGGATGGACGAATTATTGAAGTTACTAAGGAAAATAAAATTGCTTGGGAATATATTTCCCCCTATACCGATGAACAATACGCTTGGGATAACATGATTTATCGGGCTTATCGAGTTCCCTATGAATGGGTACCTCAATTGGATAAGCCCGAAGAGGTGGCCTTGCCTGATATTGATATCTCCCAATTTCATATCAGGGGGAAAAGTTGAGAGACTAATAATGGGGAGGGGGAGTCTCTTCTTCAGGACGCGCTAGGTGAGATGATTGCGACGCTTTCAATCTTTCCGCAACGATACGCAAATGTTCCTGCATTTTTGACAGCTGCATTTGTTGTTCTGTGATCACTTGGTTGAGCTGTTCAATGGTCAATTCTTGAAAGGCAACTTTGCTTTCCAAAAGTTCTAAACGCTGTTCAAAATTGTTTGATGAATCCATTTTAGGATCTCCTTATGGGTTCTCACCATGAAAAAAACATCATAATAACCGAACATTACAAATCAACAGATAAGTTTTATTTAAAGGTGTAGGCGTTGAAACCTCTTTTTGTTAATGTGGTCTAAGATATTCTTATATTTATTGTGTTAACTGACAGCTTGTTTTTTAAGATAAGGAACAGCTATCAATAAAAATGAGCGTAATAGCTCGAATAATAGCTATCGGAGATTAGGATGAAATCACTGTTTAAGGCAAGTCTATTAGCAACAACATTAGCATTCGCTTTCACTGCACCACAAGTTATGGCAGAAGAAGCAAAAACACAAGCAAGCGCGTTTAAAAATGCAGAAGAGCGTAACGCGTATGCATTAGGTGCCTCTTTAGGTCGCTATATGCAAAACTCTTTAGAAGAGCAAAAATCTATTGGCATTAATCTGGACAAAGCCCAATTATTAGCTGGTGTGCAAGATGCATTCAGCGGCAAAAGTAAAATGACAGATGCGCAAGTTGAAGAAACGTTACGCCAATTCGAAGGCCAAGTGAAAAAAGCGGCTGAAGATAAAATCAAAGCTGAATCTGCTGCTAACGTGAAGAAAGGCGAAGAGTATCGCGAGAAGTTTGCGAAAGAAAAAGGTGTCGTGAAAACTAAGTCTGGTCTGTTGTACAAAATTGAAAAAGACGGTACAGGCGCAAAACCTAAAGAAGACGAAACAGTGGTCGTGCACTATAAAGGTTCTCTGGTTGATGGAACAGAATTCGATAGCTCTTATTCACGTAATGAACCACTGACTATCCCATTGAATTCAGTCATTAAAGGTTGGACAGAAGGTTTAGCTAACCTGAAGAAAGGCGGCAAAATGACATTAGTTATCCCGCCAGAATTAGCGTATGGTGAAAACGGTGTTCCAGGTATTCCTGCGAACTCAACGTTGATCTTTGATGTTGAATTATTAGATATCAAACCAGCTGCTAAATAATGTTTGAGTGAGCGCTACATCATGTAGCGCTCTTCGTATAAGGGAATAAATGACGACCTAAAAAAGCGTTGTTTAATCGACCCAGCCTCTTAAAGATAGTTCGATATCATACGTATCCGCGATTACTGCAAGATTTTCATGAAATTCATCACTGGCTATTGATTGTTTACGGTGATTTTTTTTGTAAAAAACCATATCAGAATCAATTAGGTACAGGTTTTTATCTGAACCTTCCTTTACATTACCTTCCGAGTCTATGTCGTACATGACCCTGTCTTTTGAATTCATAAATTCAACAACTTTTTTACCTGTCACGGAATGACCTTGAATAAATTTAGACACTAAAACATGTTCACCATTACTTAGGTTGGCTTCTCGTGAGTAATCAGAATCATTGAATTCATTGGTAATTCGAGAGGTTCGAGCACAATTAGAATTAGAACCTTGAAAGGAATCTTCAGTTAACGCTATTTTTATGACATATGACCCTAATTTGTAGGCTCGACCATAATTGCCTTCACCGATTAATGCTCCATAGGTAGAAATGTACTCTTTACTGTGGTTTTTTAATGCGTTGGCAAAAGTATCAATATCTTTGTTTGTATCTTGGTTTATATAGGAAAAGTAGAGTTGATTGTAAGTGTTTGAAACGGAGGCTAGGCTATGAGTGAGACCTTTTTGAAACTGTTCGACTAAGTAAGTTGACGTTTTTTGCAGGATATCTAGCATGCGAGTATGCGCATTTATCATTGGCATTATTCATGTCCATATCTAATATTGCTAAGACTTTGAAGGCTATTACTTAAACTCCGTAACATCTATTATAAAACGCGGTTAATATAAACACAGCCATTCGGCTCTTGTGTAGCGATTGATTTACGTAAAGATTGTGATAAAACATACTCTCTTGCATTCATTCGCTTGACGGCAACGCCTCGGAGTTTTAACTTCAATAGATTCGTTTTTATTTTTAATCATCACATCCGTTGACTATGTACAACAGAATGAAGGCAAATGAGTCGAATAATGAATGCCTCATTGGTTGACTGGATGAATTTTATACACTTTAGAAGGATGACGTTGAAATGTCTGATGCATTACAATCCCAAGACCTCAGTGATATTAATATTCTAGATAACCAGCCGTTTACTGAGACTGACCACGAAATTTTGAAATCATATGAAGCTGCGGTTGACGGGCTCGCTATGCTAATTGGTGCGCATTGTGAAATTGTTCTTCATTCTCTAGAAGATCTAAAATGTTCAGCAGTGAGAATAGCTAATGGTCAGCATACAGGGCGTAAGATTGGCTCGCCTATTACTGACTTAGCGTTAAGAATGCTCCATGACATGGCCGATGCAGAATCAAATGTATCCAAAGCGTATTTTACGAAAGCTAAAAGCGGTGATCTAATGAAATCCGTGACGATTGCGATTCGTAACCGTAAGCAGCGTGTTATTGGTTTACTGTGCATTAATATGAACTTAGATGTGCCATTCTCAGAAATTATTAAATCATTTGTTCCTGAAGAAAAACAAGAAGTGACTTCAGATGTAAACTTCGCATCTTCTGTTGATGACCTAGTTGCTCAAACATTGGAATACACCATTGAAGAAGTCAGTAATGACCGTAATGTTTCGAACAATGCGAAAAACAAGCAAGTGGTTCTGAATCTATACGAGAAAGGAATCTTCGATATTAAAGATGCAATCAATCAGGTTGCTGACCGTCTGAACATTTCGAAGCACACCGTCTATTTATATATACGCCAATTTAAGAGTGGTGAATGAGTAAAGCAAACCCGCTAACATATTGTTTGTTAGTGACAGGCCCTGCATATGGTACTTCGCAATCAGCGAGTGCCTATCAATTTGCCAATGCTCTTCTTGAAGAAGGGCATATATTGAAGTGCATTTTCTTTTATCAAGATGGCGTTCTTAACGGCAACACCTTGACTTCTCCCGCGACTGATGAATTTGATTTAATCAAAGCATGGCGTAAACTTGCACAAGAATCTGGGTGTGAAATGAACATTTGTGTTGCTGCGAGTCTGCGCCGTGGTATTACCGACGAAGAGCAAGCACAAGCATTGTCATTACCAGCCTATAACTTATCTGAAGGTTTTGTCATGAGCGGCTTAGGCAGTTTAGCTGAGGCGATGTTGACAACAGACCGAACTATTCAGTTTTAAGTCTGAACACCATGAACAGCACAACGATATAAGGTATTTTGTGAAAAAGATTGCGTTTGTTTTTACGACGATGCCTCATGGCAGTGCCAGTGGACGAGAAGGGCTGGATGCATTATTGGCAACTTCAGCATTGACTGAGGATATTAACGTATTCTTTATTTCGGATGGTGTATGTCAACTACTTGCGCACCAGCAACCCAAAGAAATTTTGGCTCGAGACTATATCGCGACATTCAAAGTCCTACCATTGTATGATATTGAAAATATTTACCTGTGTTCTGAATCATTACAGGAAAGAGGGATTAGCCAGCAGAATGATTGGGTTGTCACTCCTGAATTTTTAACGCCACAACAAATTCAAGCATACTTATCTGCTTGCGACGTCGTGCTTAAATTTTGATCTTGCGTTCAATTTTTGATCTGTAGTAGGATCCCGCCTATGTTATACACCTTAGCCACTTCTCCATTTAAAAGCGATTTTTCCGCAATGCTGCGGTTAGTCACAAATGAAGACGCTATATTGTTGTTCCAAGATGGTGTTCTGGCTGGTATTTCGCGGTCTAAATATCTTCTTGAATTACAAAATAGCGGAGCTCAAATTTATGCCTTGGATGCAGATATTTACGCCCGAGGGCTGCAAAATCAGATCGCTGATGGCGTTTCTATCATCTCATACCAAGGTTTTGTAAAGCTAACTGAAGCTCATAAGCAACATTTTGCCTTATAAAGTCACTAAAAGTTGTATATTTCTTGACACCCGAGCCAGTCGGCAATAAAATTTCGCGTCCTCGTGTATCGTCATGTTGGCGAACGAGGTCAAATCCGTGTTTACGAAGCAAAAAACCAGGAGCTTTTTTAATAATGGCAACTATTAATCAGCTGGTACGCAAATCTCGTAGCTCGAAGGTTGTTAAAAGCAACGTTCCAGCACTGGAAGCTTGCCCGCAAAAACGTGGCGTATGTACTCGTGTATATACTACCACTCCTAAAAAACCAAACTCAGCATTACGTAAAGTATGCCGTGTTCGTTTAACTAACGGTTTCGAAGTTTCTTCCTACATTGGTGGTGAAGGCCACAACTTGCAGGAACACTCCGTAATCCTGATCCGTGGCGGTCGTGTTAAAGACTTGCCAGGTGTGCGTTATCACACCGTTCGCGGCGCACTGGACTGTTCTGGTGTTAAAGACCGTAAGCAAGCTCGTTCTAAATACGGCGCGAAAAAACCTAAGGCTTAATGGATTTCCGTTAAGTAAGGCCAAACATTTTAATCTTAATGTCAAAATACTCTCGTAGAGTTTTGGACAAACCTGAATTAACAACGGAGTCATATCCATGCCACGTCGTCGCGTAATTGGTCAACGTAAAATTCTTCCAGATCCTAAGTTCGGATCAGAATTACTGGCCAAATTTGTAAATATCCTGATGGTAGACGGGAAAAAATCTACTGCTGAAGCAATCGTATACAACGCACTTGAAACCCTTGCTCAGCGTTCTGGTAAAACTGAACTTGATGCATTCGAATTAGCACTTGATAACGTGCGTCCGACTGTGGAAGTTAAATCCCGCCGTGTTGGTGGTTCAACTTACCAAGTTCCAGTTGAAGTTCGCCCGGTTCGTCGTAATGCCCTGGCAATGCGTTGGATCGTTGATGCTGCTCGTAAACGCGGTGATAAATCTATGGCGCTTCGCCTGGCAAACGAATTATCAGACGCTGCTGAGAACAAAGGTTCCGCTGTTAAGAAACGTGAAGACGTTCACCGTATGGCAGAAGCTAACAAGGCGTTCGCACACTACCGTTGGTAATCTCTTACCAATCTTAGTGATGTATCTCAGGGTAGCTTTCAGCTGCCCTTTATATGAAGAATTGAACGCCCACGAGAGAGGAAAAAATGGCCCGTCAAACGCCCATAGCACGTTATCGTAACATCGGTATCAGTGCACACATCGACGCCGGTAAAACCACAACTTCTGAACGTATTCTGTTCTATACTGGTGTAAACCATAAGATCGGTGAAACCCACGAAGGTTCTGCAACAATGGACTGGATGGAGCAAGAGCAAGAGCGTGGTATTACTATCACTTCCGCTGCGACTACTGCATTCTGGTCTGGTATGGCTAAACAGTATGAACCACACCGTATCAACATCATCGACACCCCGGGGCACGTTGACTTCACAATCGAAGTAGAACGTTCTATGCGTGTTCTTGATGGCGCAGTAATGGTTTACTGTGCAGTTGGTGGTGTTCAGCCACAGTCTGAAACCGTATGGCGTCAGGCTAACAAATATAAAGTTCCACGTATCGCGTTCGTTAACAAAATGGACCGTATGGGTGCGAACTTCTTACGTGTTGTTGAGCAATTAAAAACACGTTTAGCAGCTACTGCAGTTCCACTGCAATTACCAGTCGGCGCAGAAGAGTCGTTCACTGGTGTTGTTGACTTGCTGAAAATGAAAGCAATCAAATGGAACGACGAAGACCAAGGCGTTACCTTCGAATACGAAGATATCCCTGCGGACATGCAAGAGCTGGCTGAAGAGTGGCACAACAACCTGATCGAATCCGCTGCAGAAGCATCAGAAGAACTGATGGAAAAATATCTGGGCGGTGAAGAACTGACTGAAGCTGAAATCAAAGGCGCTTTACGTCAACGTGTTCTTGCAAGCGAAATTATCCTGGTTACCTGTGGTTCTGCATTTAAGAACAAAGGTGTTCAGGCGATGCTGGATGCGGTTGTGGATTACTTACCAGCTCCTACAGATGTGCCGGCAATTAACGGTGTTCTGGACGATGGTAAAGATACTCCAGCTGAACGTCATGCAAGTGACGAAGAGCCGTTCTCATCTTTAGCATTTAAAATTGCAACTGACCCATTCGTTGGTAACCTGACATTCTTCCGTGTTTACTCCGGTGTTGTTAACTCAGGTGATACCGTTCTGAACGCCGTTAAAGCGAAGAAAGAGCGTTTTGGTCGTATCGTACAGATGCACGCTAACAAGCGTGAAGAGATTAAAGAAGTTCGCGCTGGTGACATCGCGGCTGCTATCGGTCTGAAAGACGTAACTACAGGTGATACTTTATGTGCAGTTGATGCACCAATCATCCTGGAGCGTATGGAATTCCCAGAGCCAGTAATCTCTGTTGCAATCGAACCAAAAACTAAAGCTGACCAAGAAAAAATGGGTATCGCATTAGGCCGTCTGGCTCAAGAAGACCCATCATTCCGCGTATCAAGTGATGAAGAGACTAATCAGACTATCATCGCTGGTATGGGTGAATTACACTTGGACGTTCTGGTTGACCGTATGCGTCGTGAATTCAAAGTTGAAGCGAACGTTGGTAAACCACAAGTAGCTTACCGCGAAGCAATCACGACTAAAGTGACTGACATCGAAGGTAAACACGCGAAACAGTCTGGTGGTCGTGGTCAGTACGGTCATGTCGTTATCGATATGTACCCACTGGACAAGAAAGACAAAGATGGTCTGCCAATGGACTACGAATTTGTCAACGAAATCAAAGGTGGTGTAATCCCTACGGAATACATTCCTGCGGTTGACAAAGGTCTGCAAGAGCAGCTGAAATCTGGTCCATTAGCGGGTTATCCAGTAGTTAACATGGGTGTTCGTCTGCATTTCGGTTCTTACCATGATGTTGACTCCTCTGAATTGGCGTTTAAACTTGCGGCATCAATCGCATTTAAAGACGGCTTCAAAAAAGCGAAACCAGTTCTGCTTGAGCCAATCATGAAAGTTGAAGTGGAAACTCCAGAAGACTACATGGGCGATGTAATTGGTGACCTGAACCGTCGTCGTGGTATGATTGAAGGTATGGATGACTTACCTACTGGTAAAGTTGTTCGTGCACAAGTACCATTATCCGAAATGTTCGGTTATGCTACTGACCTGCGTTCTCAGACACAAGGTCGTGCTTCATACTCTATGGAGTTCCTGAAGTACAATGAAGCGCCAAACAACGTTGCACAAGCTGTAATTGAAGCTCGTAACGCTAGATAATCGATTTTTATCGATTTAACTACTTTAATTTAAGTTCCTTCTCATCGTGAAGAGGGAACTCCATAAGGAATAGAGTCG
>NZ_JAMPSW010000064.1:0-2432 GCF_028484855.1 Providencia sp. PROV033
ATTTATTTAGCCTTTATTCGTCGTCCGAAAGTATTTTTTAAACAAACCGGTTTTTATTTCGCCAATACATTTATTTTATATGAGCGAATTAAAACAATGAATTTATCTGAAGATGGTATTTTAATGATTGGATTGGAGCAAAAGAAAATCCATGTTCAAGTCAACCATCTTGATGATTTACAAAAGATTTATGATTTCTTCATTAATCACAAATAACTACTTTATATATTGGTATAAATATTAAGGTTAATTAAATGTTTAATTAACCTTAATTTTATTAATATCGAAAATGAAAATTATTATCATTTGCGGAAATCGTTATTAATAATTAATATTTTGCCTTTATTAAAATCTATGATATCTTTCGTCCCACGTCATTGGGGAGTAGCCTGTTCTGGAAATATATTCTTTCCAGAAAATCCGTATCAACATACTCGTTTGTTTTTAAACGTGGTGCGGATGCCATTTATTGGTTGGCAAGACCATAGACACATAAATACGCCTTTTGGTTGGGGGTAATTTATGTGTATATGGAAACACCCAACCGAGATTATTGTTATGAGCTTTTACGCCACTCTCATCCTCGCCTTCGCACTATCCATGGATGCTTTTGCTGTCGCTATCTGCAAAGGTGCAGTACTCCATAAACCCCGTTTTCGTGAAATTCTCCGTACTGGATTTATCTTTGGTTTTATCGAAGCCATTACGCCAATCATTGGCTGGGGAATCGGTATTTTAGCTAGCCAGTATGTGATCCGTTGGGATCACTGGATTGCCTTTGCCCTACTATTCATCCTTGGTGGTCGTATGATCTGGCAAAGTCTGACGACGAAAGATGAAGACTGCTGCGATAAACCATCAAGTCATAGTGCAGGAAACCTTGTGTTATCCGCGATAGCCACCAGCCTCGATGCAATGGCGATTGGTTTAGGTTTAGCTTTCTTACAAGTCGATATTGTCCATACAGCAATGACCATTGGTTTAACCACCATGATTATGGCGACGATCGGTATGATGATTGGACGTTACGTGGGTCCACTACTAGGAAAAAAAGCAGAAATATTAGGTGGTTTGGTACTTATCGCGATTGGCTTCAATATCCTTTTTGAACATCTCGAATTGTTTATGTACGCACCGTAATATTCGATATCCCCCTGACTTGTTCAGGGGGATCGTTCAAAAGTTTCACCGTGAGTTTATGGTTGATATTGATAAACTCGAATCAAAAAATCTGCGGTATACGCTTTAATTTCTGATTGTTTTAATTGCTGTTTCACTTCTTCAGACGCTCTCCATGCAAATGGCGTCATCTCAAGTAATGCAAATGCCTCTTCTCCAGCCAAACTCATCGCGTAATTTAAACGCGTTTCATCAACCAGTTTGAAATCAGGAAGATCTTCCTCTTTTGCCGGATGTAATTTCACTTCATCATAAATCAAGGCTTTTAATTCTTGCAGATGTTCTGCTGCGGGCGTCACGGTAATTAAGATGCCCATAGACATTAATACGCGACTGAGCTCTTGTGCTTTACAGGGTGCGTAAATACGAATAATTCCACTGATGCTGGTATCAGCAAAAGGTAAACGATGACTCGATGCGACACAAAAATTGACTGATTTGTACCGCTTAGCAGCAAAACGGATCGCGACCTTCGAAACATCGAGCCCATACATGTTGATGGGCTTGGATGCCGCTAACAATGACTGTAAAAAATAATCAGTGTAATACCCTTCCCCACACCCAATATCGAGTATGCTTTGGCTATTTTCAGGTAAATATTGTGCAAGTTTTTCCGCGACTTTATCGCGCATAGGTTGATAATGCCCGGCATCTAAAAATTGTCGGCGCGATACCATCATCTCTAAACTATCGCCCGGATCTTTCGAACGCTTATGTTGCACTGGAAGTAAATTAACATAACCCTCTTTGGCGCAATCAAACTGGTGGTTTGCTTCACAACGATAGCTACTGTTAATTAAATTGAGAGGTTTAAAACACAGGGGACATTGATAATTCATACGGTTACACTGATTTAAAAATAATGCGCAGTATACCATATAAGCGGTCAAGCAGCGCCATGGAATTATACCCCCATGGCACCGTGACGTAATCTAGAGGAGTAAAGCGAACTTATTTACCTGCTTTAGTCGCTTCTGGCGCTTTTACTTCACCAGTTTGTTTGACTTCACTCTTTTTAAGTTCTTTTTTACTGTGTTCTGCTTTGGCAACTTCGTGAGTTTTCACACCATGGTTTACATGTTCAGTTTTCGCAGTGGTATTTGCTAGTGCGGCACCAGAAACAGTTAATGACAGAACAGTCGCGATTGCTAATAATTTTTTCATTTTGAACGCCTTATTTAAATTCAAACTAACGAGTCATTGATATAAAACTTATATTTTGGTGTAGCTAAAAATTTAAATGGCTTTTTCGA
>NZ_JAMPSW010000065.1:0-20575 GCF_028484855.1 Providencia sp. PROV033
GCTAATAACTTTTTCATACTAAGTACCTTAAGATTAATTTATTAAGCAAGGATGTTCTTGCCACACTAATAAATCATATCTGTAGATCATTTCGCAATAGGAGAATATTAAAGATTCTTAAATTTTTTATAGGTTATTTTAATGAATAAATATTTTAATTTTGTTGATATTCCATTTACTTTCATAGGTTAATTTTCAATCTTTATTTGATTTACTGTGAAGTTAATTTGCTCATAAATATCAAATAGATAAATTAAAGATAGCCTTGATGTTAATTTTTTGGTTTTAAAGATCATCTTCATTCCAATTTATTTGATATCTATTTTTTCTTCGTTTTTATTTTAAAAACTCACTTTTTATCTTACTAATTTAATAAAGTTTCTTTTTTAAGATGTACTGACTTTTATTTTTATCTAAAGAGAACTTTTTTTGCTTACTTCAAGTAAAAAAGCCATTCAATCTTGAATGGCTTTTAAACGGATAATTTAAATTTTAAAATTAAAAATGGGCAAACTCAGGAATAGGCTTACGCCCATGAGCTTCTAAAAAGTCTAAAACACGACGTGGCGTGGTATTCAAAATTCGAGATTCCGGAAAATCGATCGATTTCAGCATTTCAATCACTTCATCAAAACGCCCTAAATAGCTAACATGATGAGAATCTGAGCCTAATGCAACCCAACCACCCGCTTCTTTCACCGCTTTTGCTATTTCTATGCAGTTCTTCTTACTACCCGCTCTTGAATGCAAGAAAGAGGAGTTGTTCATCTCTAGTGCCACGTTGCACTCTTTGGCTGCTTGGGCAACGGCTTTAATATCAATAGGATATTTGGGATTACCAGGATGAGTAATAATTTGCACTTTTCCGCTACGAATAGTGGCGATCATCGCTTCAGTATTGTCTTCTAAACTTTGTGGTTCTAAAACAGGCTCATGGAAACCCGCTAATATAATATCTAGGTGACGAGCTATCTTTTCATTGCAGTCTGTCTCACCTAACTTATTCTTAATATTTGCTTCAATCCCATAGAGCAAACCAACACCGCCTACAATGCGTGGCAATATTGGCATATTCCCAAAGTGCCACTCATGTGGAGCATCTTGCATCTCTGGGCCATGGTCAGTAATCGCAAATAGTTTCATGCCACGAGCGGCGGCTTCTGCAAAGTATTCATTAACAGTGCTAAATGCATGGGTGCTGGCGATAGTGTGAGCATGTAAATCAACTTGATACATAGAATATCCTTCTAATTCTTCTATTTGCCTTCTGACATTATTCAGATTGAAAAGATTATCTCCAAGCTAACATATCCCTACTCATGATTCGATAACAATTCTGTTAAACCGCACTTATCGGATCGTCATAGTAAATTGCAATTATTCTGATACCTCCATATACATAAAAAAAACCGCCACATGGACGGGTTTAAGTTCAGATAAAATGCCTTAATTCACAAGAATCCGCTTGTTTGTGGCTCCCCACAAAATGGACATTTCTGTAAACAAAGCACCGCTAATCTCTTCAACTTCCTCAGCGGTAATTTCTCCATTGCCTTGTTTACCAAAAAAGACAACCTCATCCCCTGGCTGAACATTTTTAAGGTCAGTAATGTCTACCATTACGGTATTCATGGATGTTTTCCCAAGAACCGGCACACGTTGACCATTAATCAATACATGGCCAGCATTACTGAAGACACGACGATATCCATCCGCATAGCCGACAGGTATATTGGCTAACACTGAGTCACGCTTCAAAGTGTAAGTTCTATCATAACCCACTGTATTTCCTTTCGGATAATGATTAACAGCCGCAATATTTGATTTAAACGTCATGACACGTTTGTAATCGTTGGTCGCAACAGTGTCACCATAAAAAATGCCACCAACACGTACCATATCTAACCACGATTCCGGTACCGTTAATGTTGCATAAGTATTCGCCACATGCAGTGTCACGTCCTCACGCTTTAGCCCTGTCATCTTTAACACTTGTTGAGACTGTTTTTTAAACTTAGCCAGATCCTGTCTAATTTGCGCTTCATCTTCTTCTGGGTAATGCGACATAATCCCGACAATCTTTAAATTTGGTAACTGCGAAATTAGCTTAGCTTGTTGTAATCCCTCAGCATTGCTAACCTCTAATCCATTGCGCGACATACCGGCTGAATTCAATGCAAGATGAATAGGAATAATGGTGTTTTGTTTCGCCCCAATCGCATTTAAGCGCTGCGCCATATCCAAGTTACCAATGAGTTCTTCTACATGAAATTCCGTCGCTTGAGCCATTTCTTTCTCAGTGGCGTTACGCACTCGCATTAAACGACCTTTAAAGCCTAAATCACGAACCTGCTTAAACTCTGTATTACTCGTTAATCCAATGCATTGGACATTATTCTCAATCATCACTGGTGTGACGAGCGTCAAATCATGCCCATAGGCATCCCCTTTTAAAACAGCGCACAACCCCGCTTTATCACCCAATAATGTTTGCACTTTCTTGATATTATAATCCAACGCACTGTGCGAAATTTCTATCCACGAATTATTAATGACCGCGGGTTGAACTTGTGCTGATGAGGTTTCAATGATGTTGGTTTTCGCGGGTTGCTGGCAGGCTGTCGCAACCAGCAAAGGCAAAAGAGCAAGATATCTAAGACGAAATGACACGTTTTTATCCTTAGCCATGGTTCAGTGAGTTTCCCCTCACCTTTATTATTATGATTACGGGGAGTGAACATATACCTTCTATGTATATAGGCTGCTGATAATAACAAGCTGAATTAATTGAACAAGTGATAATTGGGATATCTTGAATAAAAAATCACATTTTATGAATTTATAGTTATTTTCTATACGTCTATTTTGATTTTATCGGCCATCATCTCCCCGTGAGCGTTCCATCCAAAATGAAAATAATAAAAACATAGCAAAGTCCCAATTTATGGACTTTAAGGCGATAAAAACACATTAGGTCCATAATATAGGACTTAATAACACATTTGACTAGTGCATTATAAAGTCCTATATTTGATACATTAAAGTGTAATATTACATACTATGTCCAAATTGGGGGACATTATGACCAAGATAAAATCCGCTTTAGCTTATGCAGAGCAAATAGGTGAACGTCTAAAGCAAGCGAGACTCAATCAAAATTTAACCCAAGCTGAATTAGCGCAATTTGTTGGTGTCTCACGCAAAACAATCATGGCCGCAGAAAAAGGTCATGCCCAGCTAGAAATGTTTATTGCCATCATGATGGCACTCAACCTAACTGAACAATTAGATTTATTTTTACCTCCACAGCCAATATCCCCTATTCAGCTGATGAAGCTACAAGGAAAAAAACGTCAACGTGCATCTGGACAACGTACTGATATTGAAGAGGAAGAATTAGAATGGTAATGGAAGTCATCGAAGTGTGCTACCAAGGTGACAGTATTGGTGCATTAAGCTTTGATTCCTCTACGGGTCTTGGCGCGTTTGAATACACTCCTGAATTTATTAAAAAAGGCATCCAGCTTTCTCCGTTAAAGATGCCTTTATCTCCGCATATTTATCGTTTTCCTGAGCTCGATTATCAGACATTCAAAGGGCTACCAGGGTTAATTGCCGATTCTCTGCCCGATGATTTTGGTAACGCAGTCATGAATGCTTGGGTTTCGAGCCAAGGTAAATCCGTTGACAGCATTACACCTTTGCAGCGCCTGCAATACACGGGAAAACGCGGAATGGGCGCACTAGAGTACATCCCTGCTACAAAACTTCATTCTGGTAATAAGCAATCCGACATTCAGATTGAATCTCTTGTTGCTATCGCACAGGAGGTTCTCGATTTACGTGGCGATTTTCATTTGGAATTAAATCGTAATCACCAAGAAGATTCGGCAGCCATGATTGAACTACTTTCTGTCGGAATGAGTGCAGGTGGAGCAAGACCTAAGGCTGTGCTTGCCTTTAACCAAGACTTTACCCAAGTTCGATCAGGTCAATCTGATATTCCGGATAACTTCACGCATTATTTAATGAAATTTGATGGCGTCAGTGAGCATAATAAAAACCAAGAAACGTTTGGAGATCCCCTAGGCTACGGGGCAATGGAATATGTTTATCACCTGATGGCAAGACAGAGCGGTGTAGATATGATGCCCTGCCATTTATTAGATGAAGGTGCTAGACGGCATTTTATTACTCAGCGTTTTGATCGCATTGGTAATCAAAAAATTCATGTACAAACCTTAAACGGGCTAGCCCATGTGGATTATAAAAAGCCAGGCTCATTTTCTTATGCAGAACTATTTGGTATAGCGCGCGAACTGAGATTATCTGCAAATGACGCTTACCAATTATTGAGGCGTATGGCATTTAATATTATCGCTCGTAATCATGATGACCATTCGAAAAACTTTGCATTTATGCTTAAAGATAATAAATGGATTTTAGCGCCTGCATACGATCTTGCTTATAGTTATAAGCCTGGCAGCAAGTGGGTAAATAGCCATTGGATGAGTTTAAATGGGAAAAGAGATGATTTTAGACGCGACGATTTTTATTCTTTAATCAAGCTCAGCCCGGCATTTAACAAACAAAAAATCGATAATATTATCGATGAAACTATCGATGCAGTTTCACAATGGAATGATCTCGCCAAGGAGTGGGAAGTTCCGACGACATTGGCTGATGAGATAAGTAAAAATTTGAGGCTGGATATTTGACCAGCTTAGTTAATAAAACTGTTTTATATTTAAAAAAACAAAAAGGCACCAGTAAGTAACTGATGCCTTTAGTATTAATAATTTCTAAAAATCACTATCGATTATCGCTAAATCATTCCCACTCAATGGTTGCTGGTGGCTTGCCGCTGATATCATACACTACGCGGGAAATGCCATTCACTTCATTGATAATACGGTTAGAAACACGACCTAAGAAATCATATGGCAGGTGTGCCCAATGAGCAGTCATAAAGTCGATGGTTTCAACTGCACGCAGAGAAACAACCCAGTCATACTTACGGCCATCACCCATGACACCAACAGAGCGCACTGGTAAGAATACCGTGAACGCTTGGCTCACTTTATTGTACAGATCCGCTTTGTGCAGCTCTTCGATAAAGATAGCATCTGCACGACGCAGTAAGTCACAGTACTCTTTCTTCACTTCGCCCAGAACACGAACACCTAAACCTGGACCTGGGAATGGGTGACGATACAGCATGTCGTATGGCAGACCTAACTCCAGACCAATTTTACGTACTTCGTCTTTGAACAGCTCTTTTAGCGGCTCAACCAGACCCAGCTTCATATCTTCCGGTAAGCCACCTACGTTATGGTGAGATTTAATAACGTGCGCTTTACCCGTTGCTGAAGCCGCAGATTCGATAATATCTGGGTAGATAGTACCTTGAGCCAACCATTTGATATTTTTAAGCTTAGAAGACTCTTCATCGAACACTTCGATAAATACGTGACCAATCTTCTTACGCTTTTCCTCAGGATCAGAAATACCTGCTAGAGCATTCATAAAGCGGTCTTCTGCTTTTGCATGAATAATGTTCAGGTCAAATTTACCTTGGAACATTTCCATGACTTGCTCAGCTTCGTTTAAACGTAATAAACCGTTATCCACGAATACGCAAGTTAAACGCTTACCGATAGCGCGGTGTAATAGCAGCGCAGTGACAGAAGAGTCCACACCACCAGACAGCGCTAACAGAACGTGGTCATCACCGATTTGTTCTTTTAAGCGAGCAACGGTATCTTCGATAATTGCCGCTGAAGTCCACAGCGCTTCACATTGGCACAGATCCAACACGAAACGTTTTAAAATATTCAAACCTTGGTGTGTATGGGTTACTTCAGGATGGAACTGAACACCATAGAAACGCTTTTCAACATCTGCCATGATGGCATATGGGCAGCTAGGCGTGCTGGCAATCGTTTTAAAGCTTGATGGGATTGCAGTCACTTTGTCGCCGTGGCTCATCCATACATCTAAAACTGGCTTACCATCTTCGTTAATTGCATCTTGGATATCACGGAACAGGTCGCAATCTTCAAGAATTTCAACGTTTGCGTAACCAAATTCGCGCTCACCAGACACCTCAACGGCACCACCTAATTGCATAGACATGGTTTGCATGCCATAGCAGATACCTAATACAGGAACGCCTGCATTAAAAACATACTCTGGTGCACGTGGGCTGTCTGCTTCAGTGGTACTTTCTGGACCACCAGACAAGATAATGCCGTTAGGGTTGAACTCTCTAATTTGTTCTTCCGTGACGTCCCATGCCCACAGTTCACAGTAGACGCCAATTTCACGGATACGACGAGCAATCAGCTGAGTGTACTGAGAGCCAAAGTCAAGGATAAGAATGCGATGCTTATGGATATTTGTAGTCATTTGAGGAGAATTCCAACAATTCAAGTCAAAATAAAAGGCGGTGGCGCTACCACGATATCGCGCCACCCTGAAACTTTTTACTTACCGTTTTAAAGGGTAATTACTGCCCTAAACGATAGTTAGGAGACTCTTTCGTGATAGTCACATCATGAACGTGACTTTCTTGAATACCCGCACCACTGATACGAACGAATTCAGCTTTTGTTCTCAGCATATCGATAGTACCGCAGCCTGTCAGACCCATACATGAACGTAAACCGCCCATTTGTTGGTGAATGATCTCTTTTAGGCGACCTTTGTATGCCACACGACCTTCGATGCCTTCTGGTACCAGTTTGTCGGCTGCGTTATCTGATTGGAAATAACGGTCAGAAGAACCTTTAGACATCGCGCCCAGAGAGCCCATTCCACGGTATGCTTTATAGGTACGACCTTGGAACAAAATTGTTTCGCCCGGAGATTCTTCGGTACCTGCGAACATGGAACCCACCATGACACATGCTGCGCCCGCTGCGATAGCCTTAGAAATATCACCAGAGAAACGGATACCGCCATCTGCAATAACCGGAATACCAGTACCTTCTAATGCGCCCGCCGCTTCAGCGATCGCAGTGATTTGAGGCACACCAACACCGGTTACGATACGAGTCGTACAGATTGAACCTGGACCAATACCCACTTTTACTGCGCTAACGCCAGCATCAGCCAACGCTTTCGCACCTTCAGCCGTTGCAACGTTACCACCGATAATTTGTAAATCAGGGTATTTTTGACGTGTTTCACGAATGCGTTGTAAAACGCCTTCAGAATGACCGTGTGAAGAGTCAATCAGCAGGACATCCACACCCGCAGCAACCAAGGCATCAACGCGCTCTTCGTTGCCTGGACCTGCACCTACAGCCGCACCGACACGTAAGCGACCTTGTTCGTCTTTACATGCATTTGGTTTACGTTCTGCTTTTTGGAAATCTTTAACGGTGATCATACCTAACAGATGGAAGCTATCGTCGATCACTAAGGCTTTTTCAACACGTTGCTCATGCATTTTTTGTAATACAACTTCGCGTGCTTCGCCTTCTTTTACCGTCACTAAGCGCTCTTTTGGTGTCATCACTGCGGTAACTGGTTGGTCCAAATCTGTCACGAAACGCACGTCACGACCTGTAATAATACCGACTAAAGAATTATCTTTAGAGACAACAGGATAACCCGCAAAACCATTACGTTCGGCCAATTCTTGCACTTCACGGATCGTGGTTTCAGGGGTAACAGTGACAGGATCGGTAACCACGCCGCTTTCGTGTTTCTTCACGCGACGAACTTCTTCAGCTTGGCGCTCAATGGACATGTTTTTATGGATAAAACCAATACCACCTTCTTGAGCCAGTGCGATAGCCAGATCAGATTCGGTGACAGTATCCATCGCTGCGGAGAGCATAGGAATATTCAGGCGGATTTTTGCAGTCAGTTGAGTGGACAGATCTGCCGTGTTTGGCAGTACAGTTGAGTGTGCAGGAACGAGTAAAACATCGTCGAAAGTTAGTGCTTCTTTTTTAATGCGTAACATAGGCAATATCCCACCAGGCAGCGTTATGAAAGGTATAAAATATTGCCGCGGCATTATACACACCGTAATCGGTTGCTTCCAGCACTTTTTTCAAAAAAAGCTTGATAAGTCCGTCGGCTGCGTTAGTATCAATCAATTAAGTCATTGTTTTAAAATTTGATCTAGCTCACATGTCGACTCAACAAAATAGCGCAATTTATTCCGTCAGCAAGCTCAACCAAACGGTAAGAGAACTTCTTGATACTCAAATGGGCCGAATTTGGTTAACTGCCGAAATTTCCAATTTTTCGCAGCCCAGTTCAGGACATTGGTACCTGACTCTCAAAGATGATCGTGCACAAGTTCGCGCGGCAATGTTTCGTGGACAAAATACCCGCGTCACCTTTCGCCCGCAAAATGGGCAACAAGTTTTGGTTCGTGCGACCGTTACACTGTATGAACCACGCGGTGATTACCAACTGATTATCGAAAGCATGCAACCTGCGGGTGAAGGTCTTCTGCAACAGCGCTTTGAGCTACTCAAACAAACACTCAATGCTCAAGGCTTGTTTGATGTTATCCACAAACAAGCGTTACCGTCCCCGGCAAAACGGGTGGGTATCATCACCTCTGCAACCGGTGCGGCTTTACATGATATTTTGAATATTCTTCATCGTCGCGACCCGTCCCTCCCAGTGGTGATTTACCCAACCGCGGTTCAAGGGGATTTAGCGCCAGCACAAATCGCCAGAGCTATCGAACTGGCGAACTTACGTCATGAGTGCGATGTGTTAATTGTCGGTCGTGGTGGTGGTTCTCTGGAAGATTTATGGGCATTTAACGAAGAGATCGTTGCGAGAGCCATTTTTAATAGCCGATTACCGATTATTAGCGCCGTTGGTCATGAAACTGACGTCACTATTGCGGATTATGTTGCTGATGTTCGAGCGCCTACCCCCTCCGCAGCAGCAGAGCTTGTCAGTCGTAATCAAACTGAAATGCTGCGCCAGCTAAAATCAGGACAGCAACATCTCGAAATGGCGATGGATTATTACTTAGCGGCTCAGCAACAACGTTTTGCACGCTTGCAGCATCGCTTGCAACAACAACACCCTCAACTACGTCTTGCTCGGCAACAAAATCAAATTTCTGCTCTGCGCCAAAAACTAACAAATGCCATCAATCGCCAACTACAATCATCAACCTTCAAGTTTGATAAAAACCAGCGTCGACTTATGCAAAATGACTTACGTCCTCAATTGCAGCGTCAACAGCGCCAATTGCAGCAAACCCAGTATCATTTGCAAAATATGTTGACCCACTTAGTTACCCGCTACCGCCAACGTTTCGCTGTCGCATGCTCAAAAATGGAGGCGGTTAGTCCTCTCGCCACACTCGCCCGCGGTTTTAGTATCAGTGAAACTCCCGAAGGCACCGTGTTGAAAAAGACCAGCCAAGTGAAATTGGGTCAACAACTCAAAACACGCTTGAATGATGGGTGGGTGGAAAGCCAAGTCACCAACATTCAAAAGGTTCGCACGAAAAAATCAACCAAATAACTGTTTTATAAAATATATGGCACCATCCCGAATCGCATTATCCGCGGTTGGCATGATACGAGAGTAATGTAAAAAAGCATGTAATGTCCCTGAATACATTTTATATTCATATGGGACTTTATGTGCTTGAAACGTTTAAAATAATGTTTCGCTATCATCAATTAATGGGTCATATTGAGCACTTGCAATGAAACAAGGCGGTATACCTTGTGTTAGGTCATTATTAAATAAACAATAGTAAGGCTCTTCGCGACTACCTAAAGCGGTTAAATAAGCATTATCATATTCTTGGAGATCTTCTCGCCTTAACCCGTCCCATTCTCCCCCATACAGGCGACGACTACGCGAGTCGTGTAACCCATATAATCCATACCACAGCAACACTGCACAAATATCACCACAGTAAATGTGTTTATCCCGTAACCATAATACCGTGGCAAGCGCTAGCATTGCGCCTGCTGAGTCTCCTGCGAATCCAATATGGTTCATATTGAGCGTGAATTTCTCAGCGTGCTGATAATAGAATTGACACACCGCGACCGCCTCTTCTATGGCTTGGGGATAATGCGCCTCTGGAGAAAGTGTATAATCGATGCCAATCACCGTACAACCTGTGTACAGTGCCAGTAAGCGCATAATACGATCATGCGTATCGAGATTACCGAGAATAAATCCACCACCGTGCAAGTAAAACAGTGTGGCAGGCGTCTTTTCTATAGGGTGATAAATTCGCGTGACAACGTCACCTTTGTCTGTTGGGACAAGATTGTTTTTTATGCTAAATAATTCTGGGGAATTCGCATTCCAATAACGCCGATCCTCAATATAAGCAAGCCGCTGAGCCTCATAACTTCCATCATTGGGCTCAACAGGATCTTTCTGCGCATAATAGGCAATCACTTTTTGCATCTCAGGAGAGATCAATTCGAGCACATTAATTTTATTGGTTATTTTCATTATGGTTCTCCTTGGATTTATTACCTTATTGTAATAAATCCAAGGAGATAAACTGCGAGAAGGGTATCCAATATTGAATGGCGTTTAAAGCGCGTGTCTATCAATCGTCGTTAGTGTGTAAGACTAAAAAGACTAAACGCCTTAATTATTTTACTGCTTAGTTAAAAACGCACTTGCCCACCAATCATATAACTACGTCCCCTTCCCGTTTCATTATTGCGACCTCGTTCCTCCATTACAGCACCTGAATTAGCACGGTTTAATACATCCGTGTAATTTTCGTTTGTGAGGTTATTAATCGCCATCATTAACTTGAAGTTTTTATTGATTTCATAATCTGCATATAGATCAACAATAGTAGGTTGCTTCTCATATTTTTCAGTCATCGCATCCCCATTTATATCTCCATCCGGAATTGGGCTAATGCGCTTAGAAGGTCCCGTCCATGTAATGGCTGAGCCAAGCGTCAGTTTTTCATCAAATAAACGCACGCCAGAATCTAAAGTCACATAATATTCAGGTAATTGGGTAAAGTCCCCTGCACTAAATACCGATGTACTGTTGATTGACACGGGTTGTTTGCCAGACTCTTGGGTGTAAGAAACCATGGAGTAAAATACCCCTGCATCGTAGTTTGCTTGTAGCTCATAACCGCGTAAATTAACATCACGGGGATCGTTCACATACATATCTGCGCGTTGGAAAATATCCGGATTTTCTTTATCCCACACATCATCATTAATTAAACACCAATCAAACTCTTCTTGAGAGTTTGCACGACATAGCAGGAAAGACTTACTCGTGATGTAGTCTTTGATATGTGTATGGAACCACAGCGCTTTCAGGTTGAACTGATCACCTTCTACAATTAAGTCTGGCTTAAAACTATTAAAACCTACCTGCCAAGTTTGCGACTTTTCTCCTTTTAGGAATGGATTCATACTCTGACCACCATTTTGAGAGAAAAAAGCTTCCTGAGAGTTTGGTGCTCTCATTGAGTGCGCATAACTCACAAAAGGTTGAAATTCAGGAATAATTTGAGCGGAAACCAACACTCCGGGGTTAATGCCACTTTCCCGTAGATTTAATGTACTCGCTTCTTGAGGGAAGCATTTTTCCGTTTCATCACAAGCGGGTTTATACCCCTTAACTCGATAATTAAGGTAATTGAGGTCAAAGGTAGCCGTATAAATATCATACTGCGCTTCAAATTGGGTATACAAACTCGCAATATCTTGCGTACCGCTCGGAGAAAATGGGTTATAAATAACCGTATTTGGATCTTCCACTGGCTGCGTGATTTTTTGGTACTTAGTTTTCATTAGCTTCGAACCAAGCTGCCATTTGAAATCCATCTCACCATAAGAAAAACGGCTAGTATTGGAAATATTAATACTGTCTGATTTATTCTCTGACTCCGCATCCTTTAATGCACCACCAATAGGTTCGCCTTGGAATTTTTGCGTGTTAAACCCATGACTGGCGAGCACCTCAACATCTATCAATTCATTGATTGGCGTGTATTTATATTTCAGATAATAATCTTCGCTATTAATCTTACGGCTGGTTAGCTTATTTTGTAAAAATCGACCACTGAATTCGACTTCATGGCTATCATTCGGTTTATACTTTAATTTGGTTAATTGAGATTGCGGTTTTTGTTTAAATGTCGGGTCTGTTGCAAATTCATCTGTATCAAAACCATCCCCGTTTTTATAACTTCCAGGAATATTATGTCCACTCACTGCAATTAACCCACCGAAATACCCTTCGCCATCGTTTAATAAGGATTTTCCTGCAACAGAAACCATCCCATTATATCCGAGCCCATTATCACCCCAACTCCCCTTACTGCGCACTCCCCATAAATTATCCTTAAAAATAACGTCATCAATGGATAAGGTTCGGAAATTGGCACTACCCGCTAAGGCGTTGACACTATTACTGCCGTTGAGTTGCCCTTTCTCTACCTCAACAGACACAATAAAGTTAGGGTCAATCAGTGAGCCAAAATCATTACTTGGCTGCATCCCGTGAGTATATTTACTGGGTGATATTCCGTAGTAGCTTTGCGTGACGCCATCCACCATCATATTCACGCGGCCAAAGCCACTGAGACCACGGATATTCACATTGATGGTGCCTTGGCTTGCGTCCATTTGAGTGTAAGTTCCCGGCATAGAGCGGATAATTTTATCCATAGACTGCAGTTTATTTTCAGTACCTACCGCGCTATACGCCCCTGGTTTTTCTAATGCTTTCACCAACGGCGTTTGTTTCTGTGCGCCGGAGACTTTTAATTGGCTAAAATTAACCACATCATCCTGCTGCTGATTTGTCTGCTGTGTATTTTCAGCCAAAGCGAACCCTTGGAAGCCAGTGGAAATAGTCCCAGCTACCATGATTATTATTTTATTATTCATTAAACCATTCCTGTAAACGTACTAATAAAACAGTCGCTCACATTGCAAACGCAGAATAAATGTCATTTCTGCGAATAGGATTAGTTGTCGGTTTTAATAACCATACAACTAATCCTAGATAACCTTATATTGGCTACTTATTATTTATACTCTGGAAAATATGTTTCTTTGTTTTCTAACATCAGAATAAAACTGTATTCCCTTGCAATATCATCTAATGCATTAAAACGACCTGATTTTCCGCCATGCCCTGCATTCATATTGGTTTCTAATAACAATAGTGAATTGCCCTGTTTAAGATCGCGTAATTTCGCAACCCATTTAGCAGGTTCCCAGTACTGCACTTGTGAGTCATGCAACCCTGTAGTGACTAGAATATGAGGGTAATGCTGCGCTTTAATATTGTCATACGGGCTATAGGCTTTAATTCGCCAGTAATCCTCTTCATTTTCAGGATTACCCCACTCGTCATATTCCCCTGTTGTCAGTGGAATTGAAGGGTCAAGCATGGTGGTGACCGCATCAACAAATGGTACGGCAGATACTACGCCTTCATATAGGTCAGGTGCCATATTAACAACAGCCCCCATTAATAGACCACCGGCACTGCCTCCCATGGCATAGACATGACCTTTTTTCCCATAACCTTGCGCCAATAATGCGTGGGTAACATCAATAAAGTCCGTAAAGGTATTCATTTTATGGACGGTTTTACCTTGAATGTACCAATTTTTACCCAGATCGCCGCCGCCACGAATATGGGCGATAGCATACACAAATCCGCGATCAAGCAAGGACAATCGAGAAGAACTAAATGATGGGTCGATGCCGTATCCATACGCTCCGTAGCCATAGACTAACAGCGGGTTTTTACCCTGTTTGAAGCTATCTTTGCGATAAACCAATGAAACAGGCACTTTCACACCATCTCTCGCCGTAATCCAAATTCGTTCACTTTGGTAATTTTCTTTGTTGAAGTCTTTTACTTCTTCTTGTTTTAATAGCTGTTTCTCTTGCGTTAGCATATTAATTTCATACACAGAAGAAGGTGTCGTCATCGAGGAGTAGCCGTAGCGTAATTTATCGGTATCTGGCTCAGGGTTATTGCCAATCCACGCCATATAAGCGGGATCCTCAAAACTGACAGCATGCTCTTTTTGAGTTAACCAGCTAATTTGGCGAATATTAACGAGACCATTTTGACGTTCTTCAATGACTAGCCAATTATTGAATAAGGCAAAATCCTCAAGATCAACATTGTCACGCGGCGCAATATAACTGACCCACGGAGCTGCCGCATTATCTGCAATGTACAAACCAAATAATGGATGCTGATGATTTGAGCGAATATAAAATTTTCCATTAAAATGGTCAGGATAATATTCCACACCCGTTTTACGTGGTTGTAGAACTATTGCATCATGCTGCGGCTGATTTGCATCAAGAAGACGGTATTCAGACGTTTCAGTACTGGTAATCCCAATTAAAATATAATCTTTGGAAATCGATTTCGCTAAGCTAACGTAGTAAGTATCATCTTTCTCTTCATACACGAGCTTATCAGCCGATTGCAAAGTCCCATATTGATGCTTAACTACTTGATAAGGCAGCAATGTTTTTTTGTCTTTGTTGACGTAAAACAACGTGTGATTATCATTCGCCCAAACGATATTGCCTGACGTATTTGTCAGCACATTTTCTTGCCACGTGGAGTCATCAATTTTACGAAATGAGACAGCATAATCGTTACGACCTTGGCGGTCTTCCGCAATCGCAATCGTTGTATTATCCGGTGATATCGCTAATGCCCCCATCCGGTAATATTCAACGCCTTCTGCGCGTTGGTTACCATCAACTAATACTGTCCATTCGTCGTTGCTATTAATTGGGCGTCTTTCATAGATTGAGTAATTTTTCCCTGCCACGACACGAGAGCGGTACGTATAACCATTGTAGTTATAGGGTACAGATTCATCATCCTGCTTCACTCGGGATAATAATTCATCGTAAATTTGTTGTTTTAATGGCTCACCCCGCTCAAGTTGTTGCGCGGTATAGGCATTTTCTTGATTCAAATATTCAATAATTTCTGGAGCTTCACGGTTATCATCTCTTAACCAATAATAGTTATCGACACGTTCGTCACCATGAATTGTCATAACATGGGGCTGTTTTTTCGCTATTGGTGCTAGCATTTTATCCTCCGCAGCGCTGCTGGCTGCATATAACCCAAGTAGTGTGACCACGCAAAATGTGGTGATTCTATTATGCATAGTGAATCCAATCTATTTATCATTAAGTGTAAAATCAATAGGTAACCTGACAGTTATCCGCCCATTGTTTAATATCTTCGTCGGAGGCTCGGGTAACGGCGCGGCACGCGATAAAACTTGCAGGGCTTCTTTGTCTAAAGAGCGAGTACCTGATGAGCCCACTAAACTGCTATCAAGTAAAAAGCCTTGGCTATCCACCGTAAACATCACCACAGGTTTGCCGATACGATTGCGTTTGCTCGCATCTTCTGGGTAGCGCTTATATTTATTCAATTTTCCCAGCACGATGGCTTCCCATTGCTTCTGAAGGCTATCATTTGCATCTGATTGGCTATTCAGTTCCGCTGCAATTTTTTGACTTAGTACCGGTGCGGCGGCATCACTGGTCGCAGGTGCATCGCTGGCTTTCGAATCGGTGGTTTGCACTTTTTTAACTTGCTTCTGTTCCTGTTTCTGTTTCTGTTTTTTCAGCTCAGGCTTCGTTTTTTTGGCTTCAGCCTTAATGAGTTGCACTTCAGCTTGTTCATTAACGGGCAAAGCAGGGATCGCGATATCTTCCGATGGTGCCTTGTGAGATTCACTCGCGACGGCAAGCTCTTGCGTTTTTCCAATATTCACTTCCGTTAACTGTTTAGCTTGAGCTTCGATAGACAACTCCATCACCACAGACGGTGGCGGCAGTGAGTCTTCCCATCGCTTATTATGCGTTGTCCAAATAAAAATCCCCACAATAGCAACGTGTAAAACGACTGCTAAAGCCAGCCATCCGCCCATTTTGGTGGTTCTACTGACATACCCACTTTCAAACGTTATTGTGCTCATATTCATCTTACGTGCTTTTATAGAGTTGCAAATGATAATTAATAACGAATGCAAATGGAAATTATTTGTAAATAAATATGATGATTACTTCACAAAATTAACGATTTTAAATCATCATATTAGTGACTATTGGTGATTATTTCGGCGTATACCACACATAATCCGCATGTAGGTTGTCGATTTCTTCACCTACCTCAGAAATAATCAATACTTTCAATGGTTCATTAGGTGCAAGGTCGAGTACATGTAATGGAACACCAATTGCTCGTGTTGCATGATATCCCCCAGCAAAAAGAACCGCTGGAGCAGGTGCATCCAATAACCCTTGAGCCATTGCCCTATCTCTTAGCTGTTGGATATTCATCATTTTGTTAGATTGAATATCATCCAATTCACCATTGTGTGAGCGTTTAATGGTTTCATTGATTAATGCTTGAATAACGGGTTGTGTTGAGTGCTTTCCTGTCAGCTTAGGCGGGTTATTGTAAGCTTCCATAACGGCATCTCGATTAATATTTGCCGCTAACACTGGGTATGGCTGAGCTAACAAATACTTCACTAAATTCCCATATTGTGCCCATGGCCAACCTGTATTCCAATGCAACACTTCTTGTAATTTTTCGTCTCGAATATAAGGATTGCCTTGCATTTGTTTCTGGACATTGGCGACCTTACTTTGTTGATTGGGAGTAAGCATCTCTAGCAATACCGCCCCTTGCGGGCGTATCTGTTGCATTTCTTGTGCCACCCACTGCTCAATTTGATGATGATAAATATTATCGTGTTTTTCCCCAACAATGACCCGTGGGGATGCCGCAAGTTGTTGGATTAATTGCTGTGGTGTGATGGATTTACCGGAATCCAAATCAATGATTTTACCAACTTGAGTTAATTGAGGATCCAACTGTGTGGCAGGTTTTGGCGTTTGAGAGGTACATCCTAGCTGTGTGAAACTCAAAACGAAAAGCATTCCTAAGCTCAGGAGTGATGACTTTTTCGTTAAATAATTCAAAGAACGTGCTGATATCATTATCTTTTCCATATAGTGACTTTGAAGTCATTCAAAATACAGATAATGATAATCATTTTCAAATAAAAAAGACTCCCATTAACAAGAATGGAAGTCTTTCTGGGGAACTCGATAATTAATCAATCATTCGATAAATTATTATCAAGGCAATAATTACAGTGGGTTTGTTTGAGCTTCCACTGCTGCTAATGCCACCATGTTCACTATGCGGCGAACTGAGGCAATTGGCGTTAAAACATGGACGGGTTTAGCAACACCCATTAATACTGGGCCTACCGTCACACCATCAGAGCTGGTCACGCGCAGTAAGTTATAACTAATACGTGCAGCTTCCATGTTTGGCATAATTAATAAGTTTGCAGAACCTTTCAATGGGCTATCTGGCATCACATCTTTACGAATTGATTCAATTAATGCCGCATCTGCATGCATTTCACCATCAATTTCTAAGTTTGGTTCACGGGCTCTCACTAACGCTAGCGTATCACGCATTTTCTGTGCCGATGAGCAATCTGAAGACCCAAAACTTGAACGGGATAACAACGCAACTTTTGGCTCAATACCAAATCGACGAACAGTATCCGCCGCCATTAACGTGATTTCCGCTAACTCTTCAGGGGTTGGATCTTCGTTCACATAGGTGTCGGCAATGAACGTATTACCCGTTGGTAATAACAAAGCGTTCATTGCGCCCGCAGCGTGAGCCCCCTCACGGAAACCAAACAGGTCTTTAACCACTTGGTAATGTTCACTGTAGCTACCGATTGAACCACAGATCATGCCATCTGCTTCACCTCGCAGTACCATGATACCGCCGATAATGGTTGGGTTCGCAATCAAGGCACGACGCGCCATTTCTTGGGAGATGCCACGACGCTTCATGATCTGATAATATTCTTGCCAGTATTCTTTAAAGCGTGGGTCATTTTCGTTGTTGACCACTTCAAAGTCTTTGCCCAGCTCGATATGTAATCCTAGTTTTTGGATACGCATCTCAATCACGCTTGGACGCCCAACCAGAATTGGGAAAGCTAAACCAAGAGAAACTAACTCTTGAGTTGCATGTAAAACACGCTCTTCTTCCCCTTCCGCTAAAACAATGCGTTTTAACTCTTTTTTCGCTTGAGAGAAAATAGGCTTCATAAATAAGTTTGTTTTATGCACAAACTGATTCAATTTTTCAACATATGCATCCATATCCGTAATTGGACGCGTTGCGACACCCGATTCCATCGCCGCTTTCGCAACGGCTGGCGCAATTTTGACAATCAGACGTGGGTCAAACGGCTTAGGAATAATGTATTCTGGACCGAAAAACAGATCTTGGTTGCCATATGCTGAAGCCACTTCTTCGCTTTGCTCCGCCAGCGCTAAGTCCGCAATAGCATATACACACGCCAGTTTCATCTCTTCGTTAATGGTGGTCGCACCCACATCCAAAGCACCACGGAAGATGAATGGGAAACACAGCACGTTGTTAACTTGGTTCGGGTAGTCTGAACGTCCCGTGCAGATAATCGCATCAGGGCGAACTTCTTTCGCCAGTGGTGGCAAAATCTCAGGTTCAGGGTTTGCCAAGGCTAAAATCAGCGGGTCTTTTGCCATGGTTTTAACCATTTCTGGTGTTAATAGTCGAGGACCAGAACAACCGAGGAAAATATCCGCGTCAGGAATCGCATCCGCTAATGTACGCTGTCCATTATCTTCAATGGCATAAGCAGCTTTAGTCGCATCCATTCGCTCATCACGACCTTTATAAATGACCCCTTTTGAGTCACAAACGGTGATGTTTTCACGTTTTAATCCTAATGCAACTAATAAGTTCATGCAGGCAATCGAGGCCGCACCCGCACCGGATACCACTAAACGAACATCGCCAATTTCTTTTTTCACAATACGCAGACCATTGATCACCGCTGCCGTACAGATAATCGCGGTACCGTGTTGGTCATCATGGAACACAGGAATATTCATGCGTTCACGTAATTTTTGCTCAATATAAAAACACTCTGGTGCTTTAATATCTTCGAGGTTGATACCGCCAAAGGTCGGTTCTAACGACGCAATAATATCGATGAGTTTGTCTGGATCGGTTTCATCCACTTCAATATCGAAAACATCAACGCCCGAGAATTTCTTAAATAAAACGCCTTTCCCTTCCATAACAGGCTTACCGGCCAATGCACCGATATTCCCTAAACCCAGTACTGCTGTACCGTTAGAGATAACCCCTACAAGGTTACCTTTTGCTGTATAGCGGTACGCTTTCAGTGGATCATCCGCAATTTCCAAGCACGGCACGGCTACCCCTGGAGAGTAGGCTAATGCGAGGTCGCGTTGGGTTACTAATGGTTTGGTTGGTGTGACAGTAATTTTCCCAGGATGAGGAAACTCATGAAAATCGAGAGCACTTTGTTTTAATTTATCATCCATCATCAAGTCCTTTCAAAATTTGGTAAGGTAAGAGCCTTCACAGTATAAACACATCTTGTTAGCAAATCATGATCGTGCCTATGATTTCCAGAAAAATCTTTCAGTTACAAGAAATCTACACGGATTTACCACAAAATGACAATGGTGTATTTTTAGATATACACAATATTGTTATTATTTTTATTCATATCATTTTTTAAATACCTTTAATTTTTTTCAATCTTAGTTATTATTTTTTTGAAATTAATGTATTATTCCAAAGCTCGCTTCTATTTGACCTAAAATATATTAAGCTCCATAAATTTCGCTTCCATTATTCATGTTTTTATAAAGCCAATTGACTCATCAATTAAGAATGATGATTTCATGCAAACTTAAATATATTATATTTTAACTATATTAAATCTAGTTAATCGAATAAGTTGTAAGACATAAAAAAGGAACCCACTATGTCTAATCATACGGTTATGATTATCGATGAACATCCTATTTTTCGCTTTGGATTATCCCACTTATTAACATCAAAAGCTGAATTTGAAATTTCAGCTGAAGTTACAAATAGCAAAGAAGCCTTAAACATTGCCACCACTAAACAGCCCAATATGATACTGATCGACACTATCTTACAGGGTAATAAAACATTCGAGACTATCCGATTACTGCGCAAACATTGCATTAATAGCTACCTCCTTGTACTTTCCTTCTCAACAATGAAAACGGATATCTACTCTGCCATTGATGCCGGTGCTCAAGGTTACCTACTAAAAAATAGCGAGCTAGATATGTTACTCAATAGCATAAAAAAAGCGATGGAGGGGCATCATGTATTCAGCGAAAAAGTTTATCAACATCTTATCACTCGACATCAAACTAAAGACCCACTATCCACATTAACCCGGCGTGAATGTGAAATATTGCATGAAATGGCCGCTGGATTAAAAAATAAAGAAATTTCTCAGTTATTATTTATTTCAGAGGAAACCGTTAAAGTTCACATTCGAAATGTTCTGAAAAAATTACGGGTTCGTTCTCGCTTAGAAGCCAGTTTAATATACATGCGCTCAAAATAATTCAACATGATTTAATTTAATTGATGTAAGTTATCTAAATTAATTATTTTATTA